>JBJTGO010000100.1:0-3578 GCA_046093985.1 Actinomycetota bacterium | reverse complement strand
CAAACCCCTTGAGTTATGACTTGCGCATCCCAGGTTTTGAGAAGAAGTTCTTGAGCAAGGCAGCGGCTTCCTTCTCTTGGAAGCCCGCAATTACCTCTACCTTATGTAGCGCGCGAGGGTCACGAAGAAGATCAATCACCGACCCCACCGCTCCTGCCTTCTCATCCCAGGCTCCGAAGACCAGGGTTGCAATCCGAGATTGTTGGATAGCACCGGCACACATCGCACAAGGCTCAAGAGTGACAATCATCGTGCAACCATCGAGTCGCCAATTGCCTAAGGCCCTGGCCGCTGACTTGATTGCCACGATTTCTGCATGTCCAACCGGATCGTTGAGCAACTCTCGGCGATTACTGCCGATTCCAATCAAACGACCCTTGGAGTCGAGGATGACTGCTCCTACCGGGACATCTCCCGAAGCCTCAGACGAGAACCTTGCCTGTTCCAGCGCAATAGCCATTGCATCGCTCTGATTCACGCGCCTATCTTCTCGCAGATTCGTGGCTTTATTGTCTTCCTGCGATGCGAGTAAAGTGCGCTCCTATGCGCGTACATGTCGCGAACCATCCGTTGATCACCCATAAGCTCACTGTCTTGCGTGACAAGGAGACCAATTCCCAGGTCTTCCGTCACCTCGTTGAGGAACTCGTCACACTTCTCGCCTATGAAGCGACGCGTGATGTGAAGATCCATCCGGTCGATATCGAGACACCGGTGACCAAGACTCGTGGCGCAATCCTCTCGCTGCCAAGGCCAGTGGTCGTTCCCATCCTCCGTGCCGGTCTTGGCATGCTTGAAGGGATGATGCGTGTGATCCCGAGCGCCGATGTTGGATTCCTCGGCATGGTCCGCGATGAGAAGACCCTGCAAGCATCAACCTATGCCAATCGATTGCCTGAGGATCTGAGCGGTCGTCAGTGCTACGTCCTCGATCCCATGCTCGCAACCGGTGGAACCCTCGTTGCAGCCTTCAATTATCTGATCGAACGAGGCGCTAAGGACATCACCGCTATCTGTCTTCTCTCTGCCCCCGAAGGAGTGGCGACAGTTGAGCGAGCATTCAGTAACTCAGAGTTTCCAATCACGATCGTCACCGGAGCGAGGGACGAGAAACTCAACGAACACGGTTACATCGTCCCCGGTCTCGGCGATGCCGGCGATCGACTCTATGGCGTTGTGTAAGAGGAGTTAGCAACGCGATGAACACTTCCCCCGGATACGCGATCACAATCAGAATCGAAGGAAAGCCAGAGTTCCAGCCAGTTGCTGAGATCAGCACCATCATCTCTCGTGAGGGTGGAGCGGTCACTGCGATTGATGTCGTCGATTCACAACTCGATCTCGTCGTCATCGACGTCAGTTGTAATACCGTCAATCAAGAGCATGCCGAGAGAGTGACGGCAGCCCTTAGCGCATCCCCGATCCTCACTGTCCGCAAAGTCTCAGATCGCACCTTCTTGCTCCACCTCGGTGGCAAACTCGAGGTCAATTCCAAAGTGCCGCTCAAGAATCGCGACGATCTCTCACGTGCCTACACACCTGGCGTGGCGCGGATCTGCCAGGCGATTGCCAAAGATAAGAGCGATGCGCGCCGCCTTACGATCAAACGCAATACCGTCGCTGTCGTCACTGACGGCTCTGCAGTGCTTGGCCTTGGAAACCTTGGCCCAGAAGCGGCGCTTCCGGTGATGGAGGGAAAGGCGGCGCTCTTCAAGCGCTTCGCAGATGTCGATGCTTGGCCAGTCTGTCTCGATACCCAAGATGTCGATGAGATCGTTCGCACCGTCCAATTGATCGCACCAGTCTATGGCGGAATCAATCTTGAAGATATCTCGGCGCCTCGTTGCTTTGAGATCGAAGCTCGGCTTCGGGAACTTCTCGATATCCCGGTCTTCCATGATGATCAACATGGCACCGCAGTCGTCGTCCTTGCTGCGCTTCGTAATGCACTCAAGTTGGTCGGCAAGGATCTCTCGACATCGAAGATTGTCCTCAATGGCGCAGGGGCGGCCGGCACGGCGGTTGCTCGGCTCTTAGTCCTTGCTGGAGCGAAGAACATCATCGGCTTCGATCGAAAAGGTGTGATCGACAAGAGTAGGACCGCTTCGAATGAGATGCGGGAGTGGTTCATTGAGAACTGCAATCCGACTAACTTCAATGGCTCACTTGCTGAGGCGATGAAGGGTTCGGATATCTTCATCGGTGTCAGTGTCCCGGATGTCTTGACCGAAGCAGATGTCGCCGCCATGGCGGAGGGTTCGATTATCTTTGCTCTCGCTAATCCTGATCCCGAGATCGATCCCGTCATTGCACGAAAGCACGCAGCGGTGGTCGCTACAGGACGAAGTGATCAACCGAATCAGATCAACAATGTCTTGGCATTCCCAGGTATCTTCCGTGGACTTCTCGATGCTGGTGCCAAGCAAGTCACCGACGAAATTCTCGTTGCCTGTGCAGAAGCGATTGCATCATGCGTCAGTGAATCCCAGCTCAATGTCTCTTTCATCGTCCCTAGCGTCTTTGATCAGAATGTGGTCAAGGCTGTTGCGGAAGCGGTGAAGAGCCACATCAGTTTGTAGTTTTTGTTTCGAGGGCTAAGCCCCTCGCTTCGGTCCTTGATGGAACTTGCTGTACGCGAAGATCATCGGAGACTTGTCACTCGAACTCATTGCAGTGACTTCGCCTAAGATAACTGTGTGATCGAATGTCTCAAATCGATCCGTGGTTGTGCACTCCAGACGACCGACAACACCCGCTAATACGGGGGTTCCCGCCTCGGAGATCGAATAATGAAGCCCTTCGAACTTGTCGGGAACACCTCTTCTCGCAAAGCAATCGATGAGGTCCTTCTGGTCATCCGCGAGGAAGTGCACCGCCCACTTCTTTGCTTTCACCCAATGTGTATAACTCCCCGAACTCTGATCGACGGTCCAAAGTAGGAGTTTCTTGGCAAGCGAGATCGACGTGAGAGAGTTACAGAGGATTCCGACCGGCCTTCCTTCATCGTTCATCCCGGTGATGATTGCAACTCCGGTCGGCCATGTGGCCATGACCTTGCGAAACTCTTGAGGATCAATGAAATGTGCGGCCATGGACATAAGAGCCGAAGCCTACTTGAGTCGTCCGATCTTCAATGTCTCGAGCCATTCCTTTGGTTCGCGCTGGCCATCATGCTCATCGAGATAATCCTCTGTTGCATTGACGCCACACATCTCTTCGATCTTCTCAGCACCACCTGGGTGTCTGCGTGTAAAAGTCGTGACGTCATAGACGAAGCCATCGACGATGGTCCAGCAATCTGTGGCGGTATTGTGTTGCGAGACTTCTTCGGCAGTGAATTCATCGAGTGAGAGTGCGAGAGGCACTTTGGCGGAGGCGTATTTGTCTTTCCAGACCGCTTCGGCTCCAGAATGTCCAACCAAGATCGTCATGACGATTGTCGCGATGCTCAAGAGGGCCAGAAGCGGGCGCAGTATGAGGATGAAGAGAGCGACTCGCCAATGGACAGAGAAGAGAGCTAGCAAGATGGTCGCCACGACGAGAGCCGCCGCAAGCGGGACGAGAATGTTTCCCCATTG
>JBJTGO010000099.1:0-5426 GCA_046093985.1 Actinomycetota bacterium | reverse complement strand
GAGCAAGAACAGATGGTGCTCTTGCTGGGAATCTTGATGGCTCTCGTCCTTCGCGGCATCTTCATCATCATCGGCGCCGCGGTGATCGAACGCTTCGTCGCCGTCTTCTTCCTCTTTGGCGCGATCTTGCTTTGGACCGCTTACAAACTCATCACCGGTGATACCGAGGAAGATGAGTGGGATGAGAGCAAGTTGATCAAGAAATTGCGGACGCGGGGCTGGTCGACCTTCACGCTCGCACTCGTCGCGCTTGGCACAACCGACATCCTCTTTGCGCTCGATTCGATCCCGGCAATCTTCGGTTTGACCCGCGATCCCTACATTGTCTTCATGGCCAATGCCTTCGCATTGATGGGGCTTCGTCAGCTCTACTTCCTGGTTGGCATCCTGCTTCGCCGCTTGGTCTATCTCTCCAAGGGTCTCGCCATCGTGCTTGGGTTCATCGGCGTGAAACTTGTGATCGAAGCGCTGCACGGTGTTGGGATCGACGAGATCGGCCCGGTCGTCATGCCACACATCTCGCTCAACTTCTCACTTGGCGTCATTGTTAGCGCTTTGGCTGTGACGGCTGTGATCAGTCTTCGCAAGAATCCAACCGAGCCGGATCCGAGAGATCATGTAGAGAAGTCGTGACTCGTTGACCTTAAAACAAAAAGACCGGGGCTCGACTCCCCGGTCTTTTTAGTTTCTTGCTATTCCGTTGGAAGGAGGAGGTTCGTAAGCAATTCCCTAGGAGGTCCCTAGGAGGAAGGTGATTACGAAACGGAATACATCCCACGCCGTGTGGAGCGGGAGATGATTTCGAGGCGTTCCTCTTCGGAGAGGCCGCCCCAAATCCCGTATGGCTCTTGCACTGCGAGCGCGTGTGCTCGGCACTCCGCGATCACTGGGCAGGTATTACAGATCGCTTTGGCCGCCAACTCGCGTGCCTTGCGACGAGGACCCCGCTCGTTCTCGGGGTGGAAGAACATCTCGGTGGGGAGGGATCGGCAGGCGCCCTGCTGCTGCCATTCCCATGAAGCTGCGACAGGCTTGGGAAGTCGTGATACCTCGGTCATGCTGAGCTCGTTTCCTTGTAGGGGTTTCCGGCTTGGCTTGAGGTGGACTTTACAATCGTTGCATAGGTTGTTCAAGCCCCCTTCCACACGTGGCGGGTGTGATTTTCCTGAGACTTTGCTCCCCTAGCCCTCCTCAGCCCACCTTTTCTTTTTTTTGGGGGGGGAAGAGGCCCACCTTTCAAGTGGCAGTGATGGAGGCCATAGCGCACCCTTACCTCGTGACCATGCCCTCAGATCGCGCCGCGGTAAAGGACGAATCTCTCACCGTCGCTGCTGTCGCTCGACGACTCGGTGTGGCTCCCGCAACGCTTCGGACCTGGGATCGTCGCTATGGCCTCGGACCTTCGGGGCACACACAAGGTGAGCATCGTCGCTACAACTCGATGGATCTCGCGCGCCTGACCTTGATGCGCAAACTCGTCATCGCTGGGATGTCGCCATCGCAAGCTGCTGATCAAGCCAGGACCCTCGAGGACGAGAACATCAGCAAGTCGAACTTCGTCGAGTTACTTCCACAAGAGTTCGAAGTCCGTGAGGAGCTCGTCGACTCCTTGATGCGCGCTGCCAATGCGATGGATCGTACATTCGTATACGAACTTCTTGAGGCGGAGATCCGCAACAACGGAGTCATCAATGCCTGGAGTGAAGTGATCGTCCCCTGTTTGATGTTGATCGGTGATGAGTGGGCAGTCACGGGCTCGGGTATCGAAGTCGAGCATATGTTCTCCGAGATCGTGAAGAACATCTTGCAAAGCAATCTCAAGAGTACGAAAGATCCTCGTAATTCTCGTCCGGTTCTTCTGGCATGTATCGGTGAGGAGACACACTCACTTGCACTCTTCGCGCTACAGGTCGCGCTCTCCGAGTTGAATGTCGAGGCCCATTTCCTTGGCGCTCGCACACCTCTTGAGGCGATCGTCGCAACAGTGAAGCGAAGTGCGCCACCAGCGATCTTCCTCTGGGCACAATTGGAGCGACATGGTGATGTCACGCTCCTCGCTGACATCCCTTCGGTTCGCCCGACACCTCGTATCGTCCTGGGTGGACCTGGATGGTTTCGAGATGGAGTTGCAATCCCATCGTCGACGCCATCGAAGTTGAAGGTGGTCCATGTCGAAGATCTCCCGAAGGCAGTCGCGGAGATCATGTACGCCATCGGTGACTAGTTTTTCTCAAGCCTTCTGCAATCTCGTTTTTCTCGCCTCATTGGTAAAGCCTTAGGATGAGGCCATGTCCGAGGCCAACGAGAAAGTCCTGATGCTGGGCCTCACCTATGACGATGTCCTCTTGCTTCCAGATGCCTCTGATGTAGTGCCGAGTGAGGTCGATACCAAGACTCAATTGACCAGGAATATCAGCCTCGAAGTCCCACTCGTCTCCTCTGCGATGGATACTGTCACCGAATCCCAGATGGCGATCGCGATGGCGAAGGCCGGCGGTATCGGGATCATCCATCGCAACCTCTCCGTCGAGGAACAGGTCACTCACGCCAAACTCGTCAAAGGTGCAGGCTTACTTGTCGGCGCTGCCGTCGGTGTCGGTGATGATGGTTATGCACGGGCGCAAGCTTTGATCGAAGCTGGCATCGATGTCGTCGTTGTCGATACCGCACATGGACACCATCGTGCCGTCCTCGATGCGATCGAGCGGATCAAAAACAAGTACTCCGACCAAGAGGTGATTGGCGGAAATGTCGCAACTCGTGCCGGAGCGCAAGCGTTGATCAATGCCGGAGCCGATGCGGTCAAAGTTGGTGTCGGACCTGGGTCGATTTGCACCACACGCGTCGTCGCAGGAGTAGGTGTGCCACAAGTGACTGCAATCATGGAAGCGGCGAAGGCATGTAAGAAGTCAGATGTCCCGCTCATTGCAGATGGTGGATTGCAATACTCAGGAGATATCGCAAAGGCGATCGTCTCCGGCGCGGACTCAGTGATGCTCGGCTCTCTCCTTGCTGGATGCGATGAGTCGCCGGGTGAGTTGATCGAGATTGATGGCAAGAAGTACAAGGCTTATCGCGGAATGGGATCCCTCGGTGCGATGCAAAGTCGTGGTGAGAAGAAGAGTTATTCCAAGGATCGTTACATGCAAGATGATGTCCTTGCCGAAGATAAATTGGTTCCGGAAGGAATCGAAGGAAAGGTCGCATATCGCGGAAGCGTTGCAACCGTCGTCCATCAACTCGTCGGTGGTCTTCGAAGTGGCATGGGCTATGCCGGCGCAGCAACGATCGATGATTTGAAGCGCTATGGTCGCCTGGTGCAGATCACCTTCGCCGGCCTTCAAGAGAGCCACCCGCATGATGTGGTCCATGTTGCCGATGCGCCGAATTACACGCGCGCTAACAAGGGCAAGTAGAAGGGGAGATGAGGAATAGCCATGGCTGATATCGAACTCGCCCCCGGAAAGCGGGCCAGAACCGCATATTCCTTCGACGATATAGCGATCGTGCCAAGTAGGAGGACTCGCGATCATGAGGAGGCCTCAACTGCATGGCAGATCGACGCCTACAAGTTCACGATTCCGCTTCTTGCTGCACCGATGGACTCTGTCGTCTCACCCGAGACTGCGATCGCAATCGGTCGACTTGGCGGACTTGCTGTCCTCAATCTCGAAGGACTTTGGACTCGCTATGAGAATCCGAAGAACCAACTTGGTGAGATCTCATCACTGCCTGCCGAGCAGGCGACGAAGCGAATGCAGGAGATCTATCGCGCACCAATCCGCGCTGAGTTGATCAAGTCTCGGATCAAGGAGATCCGTGACGCTGGCGTGACGGTGGCTGCAGCGCTCTCACCACAACGAACCCAAGAGTTCTATAAGACCGTCCTTGAAGCAGGGATCGATATCTTCGTCATTCGAGGAACCACGGTCTCGGCAGAACATGTCTCCGCAAGACATGAACCGCTCAACTTGAAGAAGTTCATCCATGAACTCGATGTACCGGTGATCGTCGGTGGTTGTGCGACCGCTACCGGTGCGCTCCACCTCATGCGGGCAGGAGCTGCTGGAGTCTTGGTCGGCTTCGGTGGCGGCGCTGCGCATACGACGCGTCAGACACTTGGGATTTCAGTTCCGATGGCATCGGCAGTCGCCGAAGTCGCATCCGCACGGCGTGAATATCTCGATGAATCGGGTGGACGTTATGTGCATGTCATCGCCGATGGTTCGGTCGGAAAGAGCGGGGATATCGCAAAGGCGATCGCATGTGGCGCCGATGCAGTGATGATGGGTTCACCTCTTGCGAAGGCAGAGGAGTCACCCGGTCGTGGATTCCATTGGGGAAGCGAAGCGCACCATGATCAATTGCCACGAGGAACTCGCGTCCATGTCGGCACCGTTGGAACCTTGGCGCAGATCCTCCATGGCCCATCCACGACTGCTGATGGATCGATGAATCTCTTCGGTGCTCTTCGCCGCGCGATGGCAACAAGTGGTTATTCAGAGTTGAAGGAATTCCAGAAGGTAGAGATCGTCATCCATCGTGGTTGATCAAGGATCTCAAGAACGCGTCCTCGTCGTCGATTTCGGAGCGCAATACGCGCAATTGATCGCCAGGAGAGTTAGGCAAGCCGGCGTCTACTCCGAGATCATCGGATCACATCTTGCGTGGGAATCGATCTCGAAGAATCGGCCCAACGCGATCATCCTCTCTGGTGGACCCTCATCGGTCTACGAGAGTGGCGCACCACTTCTCGATAAGCGGATCGTCGAATCAGGGATCCCGATCTTCGGAATCTGTTATGGCTTTCAAGCGATGGCTAACGCTCTTGGTGGTGAGGTAGCGAAGACAGGTCGTTCTGAATTCGGGCGCACTCCATTTACCGCAACGCAATCAAGACTCTTCTCATCTATCAATGGAGAGTTCAAGCGAGAGTTCAACGTATGGATGTCACATGGCGATAGCGTGAAGAAAGCGCCACCTGGATTCATAGTCACCGGTAGTACCTCTGAGACGGCTATCTCTGCATTCGAGAATGAGAGTGCACTTCTTGCTGGCGTTCAATTCCATCCTGAAGTCCTTCACACTGAGAATGGTCAAGAGATCTTGCGCCGTTGGCTTATTGAGATCGTTGGCTTGAAGGGAAGTTGGAGCGCAGAGAACATCATCGAGAGCGAAGTACGACGAATCCGTGACGAGGTCGGTAGCGCTCGCGTCATCTGTGGCCTCTCTGGTGGCGTTGATTCTGCGGTCGCCGCAGCGCTGGTCCAACGAGCGATCGGAGAGCAACTCACTTGCGTCTTCGTCGATCATGGCCTACTTCGCGAGGGAGAGGCGGAGCAAGTAGAGAAAGACTTCGTCAAGGCAACAGGGGTGCGACTCGTCGTCGTGGATGAGAAGAAGCGATTTCTCGACGCTCTATCAGG
>JBJTGO010000098.1:0-1880 GCA_046093985.1 Actinomycetota bacterium | reverse complement strand
GCTCTTCGAAGGAACATCTTTGCGTGTGCCAGTCAGCTTGACCTTCAGTGTGGGCCTTGAGAATGTGAAGCCGTAAGCACCGAGATGCAACCAACCATTCTTCTCGTTGAGGAAAGTGGTTTCTACTCGCTTTTCCGTTCCACTGTCATCGACGATTGACACAGAGGCGGAGATCGGGGCATTGGTGAATCTGTAGAGACATCGTGCTACATCCGATCGCATCAAGAGGTCATAAGTACCTATGTTGAGGCTCTTTCCATCAGGCCGAAAGTGCAAGCCACCGACTTTGTAATTGAGAAATTCCTTTTCGAACTCTGGCGCTCCAGGTGAATAAACGGCGGCATTGGTGGTCACGAGTCCAATCAGTCGAGATTTATCATCGAAGCAAGCATTACTTTGGCGACCACCAACCGTTGAAAAGGCCCATGAGGTATGTTCACCTGAAGCGGTGTCTTTCATCACTCCCACTAATTCCTTGATCCAATCGAGTGCTATGGGATTTCCAGCGTTGACGGAATTCCAGATCTCACCTTGGCGTATGAAGAAACTTGGATTGGGTAATGCATCGAACTCCGCCTTGGTGAGGGAAGCATTGACCTCAGGCACGATGACAGGTTCAGCCTCAACTTTGATTCGATTCTGATTTGCAGTCAAGGGATCGATTTGAATCGATGCGTTCTGTAATCGTCCATTCAGCCAACCTGTGACTGAATTAGGAAGCCCGAGCGTTAGACCTACTCTTTGCTTTGGCGCAAAATCCACGCGCTTTGCACAAGTTTCTTTGAGTTTGAATGAGGTACAGAGATCATCACTCTGACCAGCGACACTTCTCGATTCAGTGTATGGCTCCACGATCGCCGTCACATCGAAGAGCCAAAGGTCTTTACTGGCGCCACTCTTGAATGCATCGACGAGAACCTTCACCGCGTAAGTCTCAGCTCCGCCACTGTGCTTGACCCCAGGCACAGACCATCGTGAAGCAGTAGCTGCCGCTGGCAGACCGCGATCTGGTGTGGCCTCGAAAGTGGAACCATCAACCAACCCCAGATATTCACCAGGCACAGAGACGGAACCTTCACCTTGCGAGATCGTTAGCGCTTCAATGCAATAACTCGT
Organism: Actinomycetota bacterium; assembly: GCA_046093985.1. Classification (GTDB taxonomy): domain Bacteria; phylum Actinomycetota; class Actinomycetes; order Nanopelagicales; family Nanopelagicaceae; genus SYAN01. Next base: position 764 of record JBJTGO010000098.1, on the reverse strand, counting down.
GGTCGTGGCGTCACAGCGGGGCAAGTAGATTCGCATCGAATATGCAGTGCTCGGTGGAACGCAATTTCCACTTGTATATGAATCACAGCCTTTTCGAGTCTGACGCCAATCAGTCTCTACCGAATTCATAACCTTGCTGACCACATCTTCTGGGATTGCGTAGACCTCCGAACCACCACCAGCACCCTCTGCGAACGAGTCGACAATCATGTGGCGATAGGGAGTATCAGCTGCTTGCGAGGTGCCAAGAGTGCTACTTCCCATAAAGAGCACCAGTCCAACGAGGAGAGTTCGAGACTTAGAACTTCTAGCGAGTCCTGCGATCACGACCCTATTGTGCCCAGTCCTGGGTAGATTCCTCTCATGTTTAAGCGAGTTGGATTTGCGATCTTGCTCCTTAGTTTTATGGTTGCCGGGGTCTTGCCCAGCAAAGCCACATTCACAGTCCCCGACGACTTACCGATCGCTGAAGATCTTGTCTCTCAAACGATCGTAGTTGGTGGTGCATTCGGCAACGATGCCTTTTCATGGATCCAAGCTTCGGTTTTGACAAGCCGATCCACTGGACTCGGTGGCTCCAATCATCTCTGTAACAGTTTCGATGAGGAGAATTGTCGAAGTAAGGATGCGATCATCGGGCAGATTGTTCTCCCGCCATGTTCGACAGGTGTTCGCTTTGGTTGTATCGATGCACTCGCCATTGGAAAGAGCAGTTCCACGTTGAAACCGGCAACTCTCCTCTTTGAAGGTTCAGGAGATCAGAG
>JBJTGO010000097.1:0-1400 GCA_046093985.1 Actinomycetota bacterium | reverse complement strand
GATCTCCCAGCCTTCAAGCAACATCTTGAGTTGGATCATCAGGACCACAGGAACGACGACACAGGTGACGTAGTCGACAACGAGATCGAGAGTATGGCCATTGATCTGCGGAGCGTGGGTCTTCACATCCCATTTCCGTGCAATAGGTCCATCGAAACCATCGAGAACCTGGCAGACAATCAACCAGATGAGTCCCTCTTGGATTCGACCATCTAGGATTGCGGCGAGCGATAGAAGTCCTGCGATCGCGCCGAGAGCAGTGAAGGCATGGACGCTGAAACCGACGAGAGTCAATCTTCTCTGGCTCAGCCCCATAGCGAGGAAGGGTAGTCCTCACCTCTTGCGTGCCGTATTAGACTTTCGAACCTACTCGGGTCTTTACGAGAAATCACCCTCGAAAGTAACTGCGAGTTAGCGCCCGTAGCTCAACGGATAGAGCATCTGACTTCGGATCAGAGGGTTGGGGGTTCGAGTCCCTCCGGGCGCGCAAGAGAATCTCTGTATTCGAACGACGAAAACCTTGAAGTGCACCACAATCTGAGGTCTTTGTACCCTTGCACAATGACTCTACGTCGGCTTGCCCTCCTACTGACAGTATCTGTTTTCTGTCCACTGGTTTCAAATCCAGTGTTTGCAAGTCAAGTCCCTCTAACCATAGATGGTGTCATCAATTGTGCTCATCCGGATAATGCCGCAACGACAACGTGTCGTGGTGAGAGTTTGCCGGATCCAGTCCCCGTGGCTACCGTAGCAACTGAGGCTGCCGCAGCGGGTACCACGATTCGTCACTCAGGTGACAGATCATTTGACTGCTCCAAAGAACCAGATGCTTCCGATCCTCATTGTCTTCCATTGACGATTGATGGTGTCATCAATTGTGCTCATCCAGATAATGCAATAACGACAACATGCTGGAATGCGTTCCAAGAGAGCAAAGCCAAGGGTGAAACTCCGACTATTGACTGTGGAGATGAACAATTCTCCGCCTACCCCGTCTGCACTGGAATAAAGCCACAAGCTGTTGTTGACTTTGAAAATGCGTCAAGAATGGAAACCTCTACTGTAACGATTGAACAGCCTAAAGCAGACATCCTCACGGCCACTCCCACAGCTGTAGCTGAGGACGCCACGACATCAAACTCAACCAGCGAAGGAAGTAATCAGCAAGAGAATACCCAGCCAGAGACTGCATTCGGTGAGATAAGTGTGCAGTCAATTAGAGCGAAGACAACAACGCTTTCAATCACTCTAGTAGGTACGGTTCAGAGCGCGAGGATTGTCGCAACTAAGAAGGGATCTCGTTCAATCACGAGGGAAATCGTTCTAGACAGTGATGGACCTTCGACGGTGCAGTTTTCGCGCAGTCTCAAGGGGTACCAAGTGAAGTTGTTGATTGATGG
>JBJTGO010000096.1:0-9007 GCA_046093985.1 Actinomycetota bacterium | reverse complement strand
GACCCAGTTGACGCGCAAAATCATTTCCTGTGCCGTGCGGTAACAGAGCGATCGGAAGTTGCTTGCCTGATCGCCACACCTTGTCTGCCACGATATGCATGGTTCCATCGCCACCGATAACGAGGACTCCCCGATATTCTCGATCAGATGCGAGATACTCTTGCAGCATCTCCAGTGACTCTGCCCGATCACTTGAATTCACGAGATCGAAAGAGTGGCCGTTCAGAGTTAGGGCCTCAAGAACTGCCCGTCTTCTCTTATGACTTCGGCTCTTGCCTGCCGAAGGATTGAAAACGACCAACCAATGAGAAAGCGAACTCATGGTTCATCGATGGAGGTGGGTGCCTCTATTTCTTGGGCTTCGTCGTCAGTAATCGCACTTTGACGGGATCCCCTTCTTCGATCAAGAAGCATTGACAATCCACAAGCACCGAAGTAAAGAATCGTCAAAGGAAGGGCAAGCGCTCCCATGGTGAGCGGATCACCGGTGGGAGTAAGCGCAGCTGTTAAGAAAAATATGCCGAACACGGCCGCGCGCCATGGCTTGATCATGGCTCGCCCCGATACAAGACCGATTAGATTGAGTGAAACCAAGATAACGGGAAGTTCAAAGGCCGCGCCAAAGACGAGGATTAGACGTAGGACAAAATCCAGATATTCATCGAAGCGGACAAGATTGTCGAGCGATGAGGGCGTGAAGCCAAGCAGGACCTTCACCGCCATTGGGAGAATGAAATATCCGAGCGCAACTCCCATACCGAAGAAAGGAGTTGCGACCGAAATGAATCCGACTGAGTATCGCTTCTCACGCTTATGAAGTCCGGGAGCAATGAAAGCCCAGAATTGGTAGAGCCAAAACGGCGCGGCCAGGATGATGCCACTGATGAGGGCTACTTTCAGCTTTAGATTGAGGGGTCCAAGAACACCACCCACGAAGAGATTCCCACACTCCGTCGAACCTGTTCGTCTACTCTCTGCAAGGTCACAAATCGGAAATGTGAGTTGATTGACGATCGGGTCATAGAAGAACCATCCGACTAGCGCGAAGAGTCCAATGAAGAGAACTGCTCTGGTCATCCGCTTTCGGAACTCAGCTAAATGCTCGAGGAGAGGCATACGCGCCTCTCGATCACGCCCCATGATGAAAAAGAACCTTCGAAGCGTGGACTACTAGGACTTTACTTCGCCTTCGTCATCTTTCTTGTCGTCAGCCTCCATGGCCTTCAATTCGCCTTTGAAGATCCTCATGGATCGACCAAGCGACCTGGCTGAATCGGGCAGTCGTTTCGCACCGAAGAGCACGAGTGCAAGGATCAGAAGAACAACGATGGTTTGACCATTTGTCAAAATTAGCGAAGGCATCTCTCCCCCAAATCAAAGAAACAGAATCAGTCTCGGACCGTCCGTCGCTGATGGCGCGATCATATCAGTCGCGGATAGTCCTCAAAGATGCGCATCGGAAGCCGAGAAATGACTGAGGAAGAGGGTGTGTAGCCGCTCCTTAGAAATCGACCTTGACTCAAACGTAGTGATGAGATCCAAGACTGGAATCAATGCACGAACTAGCCATTCTTCGCTCCAGAAGTGAAGTTGAACGTGCGTTGAAGCCTCCGTCGATTGAACCTCACCGATGAAGGCTGAGTTGCGCCGCTTCCACCACATAGGAAGAGTGGTGAGTCGTATCGTGGCTGTATCTCTTTGTGGCGGAGTTTCCGATCGTGTGATCTCATCCTCTTTCTTCACTTCACCAGGTACGAGCTTGGTCTCGGTCATTTGTGATGTGAAAAACTCTCGCACTTCATCACGATCATGATCAAAGCCACGAACAAGTAGTCTTCCTCCTCGCCAGAGAAAGCGAAATGGCGAGAGTCTTCGATTTGTGCTGAGTCGTCCCAGTGAATCCAGGTATGAGAAAGAGATACGTGAACCACCAACGATCGCGGACTCAATGGCTTCTACATCGCGGTTCTCTCTAGATTCATAGACTGGGTCTTTGGCGGATTCATCTGCGATCACAAGCTTGCTGCGAAGACTTTCGAAAACCCCCTTGAGACTGGAAGCCCCAGGATATTGAAGCTGTATAAGTTCGAGACCAAGCCGTAGGGATGTGATCTCATCGAGCGAGAGACGTCGAGCAATATCAAGTGACTGCGGATTGGTGACAGCGACGTGTCCATCTTCCATAGCCAGGTCGATCAAGAGATCCGGCGTGTAACCAGGTAAGCCGCAAAGAAAGGCGATCTCAAGATCACGCTCCAAGTCCGAAACGCTCTGCCCCAAGTCGAGAGCCAGGTCAGCTAAGCGGACATCACGTTGATGAAGGTAAGGAATCAGATCAAGAACTCGAGCAACACGATCCAGAGCGCTCTCAGATGGCATCGAGAAACCTCAGCCTGAGTGCAGTGTATTCAGACATGGCCTCTGCTGGCGCGAGTTCCAAACCGGTGTCAATAGACAAGAGAGTGCGATAGAGACGATCAGGGTTGTAGGTTCTAAAGACGAACTTGCTCTTCTCGCCGTTAGAGCTGACCAACTCCCCACCTTCGGATATCAGGAGTGGATCAAGCTCGGGATGAGAGAGGACTTCAATGGTTTTCTTAGCTTTCTCGTTGATGGCACTCAGTGATGCACCTTGGATCTCTCGCTCATCGAATCCTTCGCCTAATCCGACATCGCCAACGATGTTCTCAACGAGGAAGTATCTGATCGCAGACTTCTCACGATCCCATGCTTCAAGAAGCCACTCTTGATCTCGCAACAGAAGACGTAACGGCTCAACATGGCGTCGGGATCGTAGGGAGTCAGAGTCTCGAATGTAATCAAAGTGCACCGTCAATCTCTCGCGGATTGCGGGCAGAAGCTGAGCAAATGCTGGCGCTCTTACGACTTGTCCTTCATTCATGGAGGTGATGATTCTCTCCATGGGCGATGGACCGATTGGGATGAGTGAACCCAACTTCAAGTGAGCAGCACGGAGGTCATCTGTGGCACGCAAAGTAGATATCAGCGTCAGCGCTGCGGCAGCGAGCATGCCTTCCTCGGCAGTGAGGTTGGGTATTTGGATCCGGTAATCGTCTCGACGAATGCGATAACCCACTTCATCATCAAAGAGAGGATCGAGTTGCTTGACATCGATCTCAATTCCGATCTTGCGTAGATCGTCCTTGTCTCGCTCGAACATTCGATCTCTGGCTTCATTGGTACCTTCATAACCGGGTACGGCTGAGGTGATCTGCGCCTTCGTGAGGAACTTTTTCGTTCCAAGAAGTGCAACTACGACATTGAGCAGACGTTCCATCTTGGCGTCGGTTGCAGTTGGCTTCTCGACCACAGCCCAAAGATAGTGCCACCTTTGCTGTTACTATCGTGGCATGATGCGAAGTCAACCAAAATCCACCTTGATCAGATTCGCTGCGATATGTGCCAGCGTTTTTCTCTTGGCGGCCTGCACGAGTCAAGGGGAAGAGATGTCGGAATCAAGCAATCCAGATTTGCCAGTCGTTTCAGGTGCCTACGGGGAAGAGCCGGCGATCACGATCCCGGATCTCGATCCACCTGCTAACTTGGCGGCTATCGATCTCACGGTAGGAACTGGTGCGACTGTAGAAGCGACCTCCACATTGACCGTCAACTACTCACTTGTCGCATGGTCGAATAAGGCGCCGATCGAATCAAGTTTCTCGTCGGCTCCCGCGACCTTCCCGCTCTCGGGGGTTATCTTGGGTTGGCAACAGGGACTCGTTGGCGCAAAAGAAGGCGGACGTCGACTCCTAGTGATTCCACCCGATCTTGGCTATGGAGCGACGGGAGCTGGTCCTATTGGGCCCGACGAAACCTTGGTCTTCGTCGTCGACATCATTGAAGTTTCCTAACCTTCTGCTTCGTCGCTATAAGCACCTTTAGCAGGTCTGCGCCGACGCAGCAGCTGGGTTCCGGCATTTCTGCGGGCAAAGGTCAAGAAACCGGTATGCGCGTTCATGGAATGCGCTGGCCTCACAGCTAAGCCTTCGTGGTGCCAATGTCGAAGGAGCGTTTCAAAACTCTCCGGCTCAGTGAAATGCCCGTTCTCTTTGATCGCCTCCGCTACCCGCGAGAGCTGGGTTGTCGTTGCCACATAAACGATGAGAACGCCGCCGGGCTTCAGCGCCATTGCTGCTTGTCCAACGTGATCCCATGGGGAGAGCATGTCGAGAACGAAGCGATCCGCGTCTCCTATGGCTTCCAAATCCGCCGCCTCAAGGCGCATGCGGTGAAGTAGCCATGACTTCGGTGAACTTCCGAAGAATGTCGTCACATTGCGCTCTGCAATATCAGCGAAATCGTCCCGCCCTTCAAAAGAGTGAAGTTCTCCGTTGCCGGCAAGAGTCTTGAGGATTGCAATGGAGAGGGCTCCACTGCCTGCGCCTGCTTCGATGATCTTCTGACCGCTCCTAATGTCACCGTAACCGATGATGAGGGCTGCGTCCTTTGGATAGACGATGGTCGCTCCGCGTGGCATGCCAAGGGCAAAATCAGGATAGAGCGGAGTGAAGGCCTGGTACTTCATTCCGGAATTGGTCTCGATGATCGACCCTTCCGGCTTACCGATCAGATCGTCATGCAAGATCCAACCCTTGTGGGTATGAAATGTGGCACCCTGAGAAAGGGTCAAGGAGACCATCCGACCTTTCTCATCTTCCAACCGAATCCGATCGCCCTCGGCAAAACCCTTGGAAGTCATGATCTCTCTCTCAATGCGACGCGACTGACCCAATCGCTATGGTGAGAGAGAAGGCTCTCGAAAGGCAAGAGACTCAAGTCTGGGAAACCGTGAAAACTCTCATGTTCAAAGATTTCTTGGGTGACCCCGATAACCATCGCTCCACTCGCCAGTCCTGCAGTGATGCCAACTTTTGAGTCTTCGATGACGACACAAGAGGAGATTGAAGAAGCAAGCTCCTTGGCAGCAAGAAGATAGCTCTCCGGATCAGGTTTGGAATTCTGAACTTCTGATGCCGAAATCGAGAAATCGAAATCAAAAGGCAGCGAGGAGAGAACAGCATCAACCACTGCTCTCCTACTTGCACTCACCAAAGCCAGTTGCATTCCAGCTTGACGCGAGGCATTGACGAGATCCTCGACACCTGGTCGTAGCGGCGCACCCTCGCGGAGCCGCTCCAGCATCATTGAAACCAGAGTCTCACCAAACCAGGAGGGGTCATGATCACTCCGACTCTTCTCCTTGAGATAGAGCTCAACTCGTTCCATCGGTCCACCAATGCAGTGGAGTGCATCTTCTTCGCTCCATTGATAGCCAAATTGCGCCATCAACTCCTTCTCGCAATCGACCCAAAGAGGTTCGGTATCTACGAGGGTTCCATCCATGTCCCAGAGAAGCGCCTCCAGGGAAACTGTCTTCGCTGAACTGCTTGACCTAATTGGACTTATTGGACTAATTGGCATTGAAGTACTTCGCCTCTGGATGGTGCACGACGATTGCTGACGTGCTCTGCTCTGGGTGAAGTTGGAACTCGTCTGAAAGCGAGACGCCAATCGATTGTGCGTCGAGTAGTTCCATGATGAGGGTCTGCTGCGAAAGATCTGGGCAGGCAGGGTAACCAAAGCTGTAGCGAGATCCTCGATACCCCTGGTCAAGGATTGCTTGGACCTCTAAGGAATCATCCTTGACGATGGCCAGCTCTTCACGGATCCGCTTATGCCAATATTCCGCTAAAGCCTCAGTCAATTGAACTGACATTCCATGGAGTTCCAAATACTCGCGATAGCGATTCTCCTCAAAGAGCTTCGCAGTGGCGCGCGATACGGCATTACCCATCGTGACCACATGAAAGGCGACGACGTCGAGGCCCTCCGCTTCTGCCTCCTGACGATCTCTGAAGAAGTCACTGATACAAAGATGTCGGTCCCTCGACTGGCGTGGGAACGAGAAGCGCATACGTTCTTTGAATCTTTCCAATTCCACGTGATCGACGATGACGAGGTCATTTCCGTCGCTGTAGCAGGGGAAATATCCATAGACCACTCCAGCTTCCAACCACTTTTCGCTCTGTGCATCATTGAGCAGAGAACGAAGGCGCGGACGGCCTTCCGAAGCAGCCATCACTTCGAAACGACCCCTGGATCCATCCAATCCCCATTGGCCAACGAAGAGGGCTCGCTCATCGAGAAGCGAGAGGTAATCATTGACCGACAAACCCTTTACGGTGCGACTACCAAAGAATGGTGCATTGGGTACTGCGACATCTCGTGCTACATCGCTTCTTCCTTCAAAGGTAGTGTCCGAACTTCCGCGACTTCGCGCCGTCACTCGTCGCTTCAAGGGTGGCAACTGGGCATTGGGATCGCCCTGCTTGATCGCCATCAGAGTGTTCATGAGATCGAGACCTTCAAAAGCATCTCGCGCGTAGCGGACGATGCCATCAAATTCATCTGCAAGGTCTTGCTCGACATAGGAGCGGGTCAAAGCGGCGCCGCCGAGAATGATGGGCCATCTCTTCTCAAGTCCTCGAGTAGTCAGCTCCTGAAGATTCTCTCGCATGATGACGGTCGACTTCACGAGAAGACCGCTCATACCGATGACATCTACAGTGGAGTTCTCTGCGGCGTCGATGATCTGATTGATGGTCTGTTTGATTCCAATATTGACGGTTCGATAGCCGTTGTTGGAGAGGATGATGTCAACCAGGTTCTTGCCGATATCGTGAACATCTCCCTTGACTGTTGCCAGGAGTATTGAACCCCGATCGCTTGCATCGCTTCGTTCCATGAAAGGCTCTAGGAAGGCAACCGCGCTCTTCATGACCTCCGCTGATTGGAGCACGAAGGGCAACTGCATCTCACCTTTCCCAAAGAGTTCCCCCACCGTCTTCATGCCTTCGAGAAGATGGTCATTGATGATGGCAAGCGGCGCTATCCCCGAACTCATGGCAAGTTGGAGATCCTCATCAAGACGCGTCCTCTCGCCATCGATGATTCGAGACTTGAGGCGATCCTCGAGAGGGAGTTGGTAGAGCCGTTCCAACTGGCTGGTCCGATTGGAGACAAGTTCGACCCCTTCGAAGAGTTGGAGGAACTCGACAAGGGGGTCATAGACGCACTGCTCCCCTTCGAAACGACGACGGTCGTAGATGAGATCGAGGGCAACCTCACGAGATCGCTCATCAATTCGGTGGAGCGGTTCGATCTTCGACGGATGCACGATTGCAGCGGTGAGTCCGGCTGAGACTGCCTCATGAAGGAAGACGGAATTGAGTACGACGCGCGCAGCTGGATTGAGTCCGAAGGAGACGTTACTGACTCCAAGAACCATCTGTAACTCGGGGTACTTCTCGCGAAGGGTATTGATCGCATCGAGAGTAGCGACTCCATCCTTACGAGTCTCCTCTTGGCCAGTTGCGATTGGGAAAGTGAGGCAGTCGATCATGATCTCGCTCGTCTTCATGCCCCACTGATTTGTAAGTTCTGAGATCAGGCGTTCTGCAACTCGTACCTTCCACTCTGCATCCCGCGCCTGACCCTCTTCGTCGATGGTCAAGCCAATCACCGCTGCACCGTGTTCTCTCACCAACGGCATGATCTTTGCGAAACGCGAGCCCTCGCCGTTTCCATCCTCATAGTTGACCGAGTTGATGACAGAGCGACCACCGAGCTTCTCTAAACCAGCCTTTAGCACCGCTGGTTCGGTCGAATCAAGAACGATTGGAAGTGTGATTGCGGTAGCGAAACGAGATGCCAACTCATTCATATCGCGCACGCCATCGCGACCGACATAATCAACGGAGAGGTCAATCATGTGAGCGCCTTCACTCATTTGATCTTTGGCAATCTCTAGACAGGCCTGCCAGTCTTCCTCAAGAAGTGCGTCTCGAAATGCTCGAGATCCATTGGCATTGGTCCGCTCGCCTATCGACAAGTAGGTCCGGTCCTGTCGAAATGGGACGAATTGATAGATGGAACTCGCTCCTGCTTCCTCGGAGATATTCCTATCTTTCACCGTCAAAGTCTTCACAGCTTCGACTACAGCGCGCAGATGTTCAGGCGTGGTGCCACAACATCCACCAAGAAGTCTGACCCCGTATTCATCGGCGAATCGCCGTAGCGATGTGGCTAACTCAGCTGGTCCTAGGTCGTATCGGGGACCGTCACCACCTAAGACCGGTAAGCCGGCATTTGGCATGCATGAAAGCGGAATTGCTGAGCTGAGGCTTAGTTGTCTTAGGTGTTCCGACATCTCGGCAGGTCCTGTTGCACAGTTCATTCCGATGAGGTCAACGCCGAGGCGGGAGAGAACATTGAGTGCAGCCAGAGTCTCACTGCCAAGTAGCATCGTTCCGGTCGCTTCCACGGTGATCTGAGCGATCAGCACCACGTCGCGATCCGCATCCTTGATCGCTGCACGAGCACCATTGACCGCAGCCTTAAGCTGGAGCAGATCTTGTGTCGTTTCAACGATCAGACCATCTGCACCGCCGTCGATCAAACCTCGAGCATTCTCAGCATATGCATCTCGAAGTCGGTCGTAGGTGATGTGGCCGAGGGTGGGCAACTTAGTACCTGGTCCGATCGACCCCAAGACCCATCGGTCACCCTTCTTCTCGGCTGCATGCTTGTCAGCGACTTCCCTAGCGATGCGCGCTCCCAGAAGAGAAAGTTCGTAGATCTGATCCTCAATCCCATACTCGTTGAGATTTCCAAAGTTCGCCCCGAAAGTATTGGTCTCGACCGCATCAACGCCGGACTCGAAATACTCCGCATGGATCTTCGCGATGAGATCCGGACGTGTGCGATTGAGAACCTCGTTGCATCCCTCATGTCCCTCAAAATCCGCGAGCGATGGGTTCTCAGCTTGGATCATCGTGCCCATGGCGCCATCGGCGACGACCGTTCGGTGCGAGAGGGCAATGCGCAGAGAGTTGGCCGTGCGGCCAGGGAGCGGTGATGGGATTTCGACTGATTTCAACGCGCTCACCGGGCGTAGGTTATCGTAAAGTAAAGAGGTGCCGAAAAG
>JBJTGO010000095.1:0-1045 GCA_046093985.1 Actinomycetota bacterium | reverse complement strand
GGCGATCGCGCTCGACCTCGATCGCGCTCACTTCCACACGGTCTCGAACCGCCGCCAAAGAATTGATTGCGATCTTGCACATCTCAAGTCGCTCACTGGATGAGGCGATGGGCTTCTCTCGAAGTTGTGGCTCGCCTGCTGGGATGACGATGATCCGATCGACGCGATGAGATTGAAGCAATTGCTTGATGACATGGAGATGACCGTTATGGATCGGGTCGAAGGTTCCGCCGTAGATGCCGATCACGAAGCGATGGAGGCCAGGACTAGTCGCGATCGATTCTCATCGTGAAGTAGAGCAAGAGTGCGAGCACGCCGAAAGTGAAGAGGCCGAAGAAGAGCGGCGACGCTGGCATCTCACGGACTACCTCACCAGAGAGGACTGCCATCAGCAGAGATGAGAACATGGCTGGATTCTAGTCTGCGGATCTGCGCCGATCAGAGCGCAGCCGGGCCTTTCTCAAGGAGTGTGACGAACTCCTCCTCATCGAGGATCCGAAGACCTAGTTCCTCTGCCTTAGTCAGCTTGCTCCCGGCATTGCTTCCTGCGACGACAAAGTCTGTCTTTGCACTCACCGAGGAACTCGCCTTGCCACCACGCGAGGTAATCGCCTCAGTGACCGAGTCACGAGTGAACCCTTGAAGTGAGCCGGTCGCAACGATGGTGAGTCCAGAAAGAGTCTGCGGTAATTCGGAGCGCGGAGCGCTGACCATACGTACGCCGGCACTCTTCCATCGCTCGATGATCTGGCGATGCCAGGGCACCTCAAACCATTCCACGATCGATTCTGCGATGACTTCACCAACCCCTTCGATGGCAGAGAGTTCCGCAACGGTTGCTGATGAGATCGCATCAATCGATCCAAAACTCTGCTCCAACGCTTTCGCAGCGGTGGGTCCGACATGACGGATCGACAGCGCGACCAAGACTCGCCACAGTGGTCGCTCTTTCGCTTCCTCAAGCGCTGCCAAGAACTTCTCTGCAGTGGCAGAGAGGGAGCCATCCTTCTTGATGAAGAAATCGATGCTGCCAAGTTCCTTTGTG
>JBJTGO010000094.1:0-3532 GCA_046093985.1 Actinomycetota bacterium | reverse complement strand
GAAGTGCTCGACGACATCATCTTGTCTCAGTGATGCTCCACGAACACCTTTCCCTCCTCGCCGTTGTGAGCGATAAAGGTCGGCTTTGGTTCGTTTGGCATAACCATTGTTGGTGATAGTGACAACAACTTCTTGATCAGGGATGAGATCCTCAACCGAGATATCGGTATCCCCAGCGATGATCTGAGTTCTCCGTTCGTCTCCGTATTTATCGGCCACATCTGCAAGTTCGGACTTGATGATCTCTCGCTGTTTCTCTGGAGAGGCAAGGATCGCTTCCAACTCCTTGATTTCAGTCATCAATGAGTCGTACTCGTCGATGATCTTCTGTCGCTCAAGCGCTGCAAGTCGGCGCAATTGCATATCGAGGATCGCGTTGGCTTGAATCTCGTCCACTTCGAGGAGTTTCATCAAGCCTTCACGGGCCTCGTCGGAATTGGCTGAACCACGGATAAGAGCGATCACTGCATCGAGCGCGTCGAGTGCCTTGAGATATCCACGGAGGATATGGGCGCGCTTCTCGCGTTCTGCCAATCGGTATTTCGTTCGACGAACGACGACTTCGATCTGATGCTCGATGTAGTAGTAAATGAATTCATCGATACGAAGGGTTCTTGGTACACCATCGACGAGAGCCAACATGTTGGCTCCGAAGGATTCTTGGAGTGAGGTGTGCTTGTAGAGATTGTTGAGAACCACCTTTGCCACTGCATCGTTACGTAGGACAATGACAAGACGTTGGCCTAAGCGCTCATTACCCTCATCGCGGACATCTGCGATCCCTTTGATCTTCCCATCTTTGACAAGTTCTGCGATGCGCAGGGCTAAGTTGTCAGGATTGACTTGATATGGGAGTTCAGTGATGACAAGACATGTTCGTTTGTTGATCTCTTCGATCTCGACGACAGCGCGCATGATGATCGATCCACGACCAGTTCGATAGGCCTCTTCGATTCCTTTGGTTCCGACGATCAAGCCCTTCGTTGGGAAATCTGGTCCTCTGACGATCTTGAGAATGGCATTGAGCGCTTCTGTTGACGATACCTCTGGATGCTCAAGGGCCCACTTCACCGCTTCGCAGATCTCACGTAGGTAATGTGGTGGGATGTTGGTTGCCATACCGACTGCGATACCGGCGCTTCCATTGACGAGGAGATTAGGGAAGCGACTTGGTAGCACTGTTGGTTCTTGTGAGCGGCCGTCGTAATTAGGGATGAAGTCGACTGTCTCCTCATCGATATCTCGCATGATCTCCATCGCGAGAGGAGCCAATTTCGCCTCGGTATAACGCATTGCGGCGGCCGGGTCGTTGCCAGGAGAGCCGAAATTGCCGTTGCCATCAACGAGTGGGTAGCGAAGCGACCAATGTTGAGCAAGGCGGACCAAGGTGTCATAGATCGCGCCATCTCCATGTGGATGGTAATTACCCATCACATCACCGACGATGCGTGATGATTTGTAATAACCCTTATCTGGGCGATAACCAGCGTCATACATGGAGTAGAGGACGCGGCGGTGAACGGGTTTTAGACCATCTCGGATATCGGGAAGAGCGCGGCCGACGATGACGGACATGGCGTAATCAAGGTAGGAGCGCGCCATCTCCACTTGGAGATCGATATGTTCGACACGATCTTTCATATATCTAGGAACCTCACATCTTTAGCGTTCCGTTGGATGAATTGGCGGCGTTGTTCGACATCCTCACCCATAAGGACTGAGAAGAGATCATCGGCTGCGGCAGCATCTTCAATCGTCACTTTGATAAGGATTCGGTGATCGGGATCCATCGTTGTATCCCAAAGTTCCTTAGCGGGCATCTCACCAAGACCTTTGAAACGCTGGATTCCATCTTCTTTAGGGAGGCGCTTGCCGATCGACATTCCCTCCTTGATCACTTGGTCACGCTCTCGATCCGAGAAGACATATTGCACTGGCTCTTTCCCGCCCCACTTCACTTTATAGAGAGGTGGTTGCGCGAGATAGACAAAACCTTGTTCGATCAACGGCTTCATGAATCTAAAGAGGAGTGTGAGAAGGAGGGTTCGGATATGTTGTCCATCGACATCCGCATCGGCCATCAAGATGATCTTGTGATAGCGAAGTTTTGCGATATCGAAATCATCATGGATACCTGTACCAAGGGCTGTGATGAGGGCTTGGACTTCATTGTTTTGAAGTACTCGATCGATGCGAGCCTTCTCAACATTGAGGATCTTTCCGCGGATCGGAAGAACAGCCTGATAACGGGAGTCGCGGCCACCTTTTGTGGATCCGCCTGCGGAATCTCCCTCGACGATATAGAGCTCACACTTCTCTGGCTCAGTCCACTGGCAATCGGCGAGTTTTCCAGGCATTCCCCGCCCTTCGAGAAGGCCTTTACGGCTTCTTGAGAGGTCTCGCGCTTTGCGGGCTGCGATACGGGCTGCAGCGGCATCGATGCACTTTCTGACGATCTCTTTGCCTTCACTAGGGTTTCGCTCGAACCACTCATTGAGGTGGTCATTGACCACTTTTTGAGTGAAGGATTTCGCTTCTGTATTTCCAAGTTTCGTCTTCGTCTGTCCTTCGAACTGTGGTTCTGAGATCTTGATCGAGACAATTGCAGTTAGACCTTCGCGGATATCGTCTCCGGTAAGGCGATCTTCTTTCTTCTTAATGAATCCCCACTCTTCACCGGACTGGTTGACGATCGATGTGAGCGCGGTGCGGAAACCTTCTTCATGTGTTCCGCCCTCGTGGGTATTGATTGTGTTGGCGAAGGTGTAGACGGATTCCGAGAATCCGGTATTCCATTGCATCGCAACCTCGACAGAGATCTTCGCCTTCTTATCCTCTGCTTCGAAGGCGATGATTGATTTATGTGTCTCACCTTTGGATTGATTGAGGTGTTTGACGAAATCTTTGATGCCACCTTCATAGGAGTAATCGACGAAGAGTTGTTCACCTTTGTCATTGACATGCCCGGCACGCTCATCTTTGAGGGTGATAGTCAGACCTTTGTTGAGGAATGCCATCTCTCGAAAACGAGTGGAGAGAACTTCGAACGAAAATTCAGTTGTCTCGAAGATCTCCTTCGATGGCCAGAAGGTGACACGAGTACCCGTCTCTTGTGTCGTCGACCCCTTCTTCAAAGGCGCATCGGGGACACCTAATTGATAACTCTGATCCCAGAAGAAACCATCACGTTGGACTTGGACATCGAGTCGTTCACTGAGCGCGTTGACGACAGAGACACCGACGCCATGAAGGCCACCGGAGACTGAGTAACCACCATCGCCAAACTTTCCTCCTGCGTGAAGAACTGTGAGGACGACTTCGAGAGCGGGGCGCTTCTCCACTGGGTGGAGATCGACAGGGATTCCGCGGCCGTTATCGATCACCTCTACGCCGCCGTCATCACGAAGGGTCACTTCGATTCGATCGCAGTAGCCAGCGAGAGATTCATCGACGGAGTTATCGACCACCTCGTAGACGAGATGGTGAAGGCCTCGTTCACCCGTAGAGCCGATATACATGCCTGGGCGTTTGC
>JBJTGO010000093.1:0-13127 GCA_046093985.1 Actinomycetota bacterium | reverse complement strand
AGCCAATAGATTCCATATACATACTCGCGCCATCCGATGATCTGACGTACGAAACCTTCGATCGATGAGAGTGGGATATCGCCTTCTTCGAAACGAGCGATCGCCCGATCAATCACTTCCTTGGGGTGGAGAAGTCCATTGTTGAGATACGGACTCAAGAGCGAGTGGTGAACCTGCCAACTCTCCTCTTCCTTCGGCATCGCATCTTCAAGGGGACCAAATTCCTTCAAGTGATGGGTTAGGAAGTGCTCCAATTGCAGTAAGGCTCCAGAACGGCTCGTCGCCCAACTTTCATCCGGATCATCGCCCCAAAGATCGGGGTAGCGGTTGCGTAGGTGATCAAGGACATCCGCATCGATCTCATCGCGCTCATGGCGCAGGTAATCGGGCCAGCGGTGATTCTTAGGAGGTGGGAGTCGATTGTCGTGGTCGAAGTTCCAGGTCCCGCCGAGTGGTTGATTCCCATCCATGAGAATGTCGAGACGAGCCCGCTGCGCCCGATAGAAGCTCTCCATGAGAAGTGACTTCTTCGAGTCCGCCCATGCTCTGAACTGCTCTTTCGAGGTGAGGAAGAGATCATTTTCAAGAAGGGTGAATCCATTTTCAAGAAGGGTTCGATGGAGCCGAAAGGAAGGAGGCTCCATGGCGACTTTTTTCACTTTCGGAAAATGTGAATCGATCGCTTCGAAGGCAGAGGCAAAGCTTTCAGATCTGAGATAGAGGACTCTATATCCGGCTGACGAGAGTTCCCTCGCGAAGTGACGAGCTGATGAGATGAGGAAGAAGATTCGCTGGATATGCCATCGCTTACTCCTCAAGTTCTCGTCACTCTCTATGAAAAGGACGAGATCCGATGCCTTATCGATAGATCTGATGATCGCGCAATCGTGACCCAATTGATCGAAGGCGATGAATCGCACCGTAGAGATCTGCGCTCCATCGTCGAGAGGCAGACTCTCATGTAGGGCCATGTCCCTAACGCTAGACTGAGCCCGTCAATGATGACCACTTGAACGCTGTGATCGAGTCAGATCCTTCGAAGATGAGTTACCGAAAGAGATTACTGAGATGAAGTTTGGTGTCCTAACCGGGGGTGGAGATTGCCCCGGCCTCAATGCTGTGATTCGAGCCGTCGTGCGCAAGGGCGTGAAGGAGTATGGCTACGAGTTCGTGGGATTTCGTGATGGTTGGAAGGGTCCACTTGAGGGCTTGACCATGCCGCTTGATATCAAAGCGACGCGAGGAATCCTTCCGCGTGGCGGCACGATCTTGGGCTCGTCTCGAACCAATCCATTCAAGATCGATGGCGGTGTGGAGCGGATCCAAGAGAACCTTGCCAAACAGGGCGTCGATGCGCTGATTGCGATCGGTGGCGAAGACACTCTAGGAGTGGCGACCAAACTCGATTCATTGGGCGTCAAAGTCATCGGTGTCCCAAAGACAATCGATAATGACCTCAACAACACCGACTACACATTTGGATTCGACACCGCTGTCAATATCGCCGTCGAAGCAATCGATCGCCTCCACACGACCGCGGAGTCACACCACCGTGCACTGATCGTCGAAGTGATGGGACGTCATGCCGGTTGGATCGCGCTTCACTCGGGACTTGCAGGCGGAGCATCATGCATCCTGATCCCCGAAGTACCTTTCGACTTAGAGAAAGTCTGCTCGTATGTCGAGTCACGCTTCACACAGTCCTATGCACCGATCATTGTCGTTGCAGAAGGCGCTCTTCCTAAAGATGGCGATATCGTGACGAAGGACGCCAGTAAAGATGCATTCGGTCATGTCAAGCTCTCGGGTATCGGAGAGTGGCTAGCGCGCGAGATCGAGAAGAAGACCGGCAAGGAGGCTCGCACCTCAGTCCTCGGCCATATCCAACGAGGCGGTACACCTACCGCGTTCGATCGGGTGCTTGCGACGAGATTCGGCCTTCATGCAATCACGGCGGCGCATGAAGGGGATTGGGGCAAGATGGTCGCTCTTCACGGCACCAATATCGAACGAGTCCCACTCGCCTCTGCGACGACGCAGTTGAAGACCGTCGATCCAGCGCTCTATAGCGAAGCCGAAATCTTCTTCGGCTGATCGAACGATTCTCCTAGGCTTGCGTAATGACTGACCTGGCTCAGCTCTTCGATCGTTCGCTCACCGCCGCACAACAGCCTCAATGGCCAGACACAGCGCAACTCGCACGAGTCGAGGCAGATCTTCGGAAACTTCCACCATTGGTCTTCGCAGGCGAGGCTGATGCGCTCAAGACAAAGATCGCATTGGCACAGGAAGGGAAGGCCTTCTGGCTCCAGGGTGGAGATTGTGCCGAGACTTTCGAGGCGGCTACTGCCGATTCGATCAGGAATCGGATCAAGACGATCTTGCAGATGGCTGCCGTCCTGCAATACGGGGCAAGCATGCCGGTGATCAAAGTCGGTCGCATGGCTGGGCAATTCGCAAAGCCGCGAAGTAATGATCAAGAGCGCCGCGGAGAGATCTCACTTCCTGCGTATCGAGGCGATGCGGTCAATGACCTTGAATTCACTGAAGCGGCACGGCGTCCGGATCCGGAGAGATTGCTTCGCGTCTATCACACCTCATCTGCAACGCTCAATCTTGTCCGTGCTTTCACACATGGCGGATTCGCAGATCTTCGCAAGGTACATGAGTGGAACAAGGGATTTATCAAGGACTCCAAGATCGGACCGCGCTATGAGGCGATGGCAAAGGAGATCGGTCGTGCGCTTGACTTCATGAAGTCAGCAGGGATCGATCATGACGCTATCAAGACAGTCGACTTCTACTCATCGCATGAAGCGTTGATACTGCCGTATGAATTCGCGTTGACGCGTATCGACTCACGAAGTGATCTTCCATATGCAGTCTCTGCCCATTTCCTCTGGATCGGCGAGAGGACCCGTCAGATCGATGGCGCACATATCGATTTCGCTTCGAAGGTGAAGAATCCCGTCGGAGTGAAACTTGGCCCAAAGACGACGCCGAGCGAGATCGAAGCGCTCATCGCAAAGTTGAATCCCGATAACGAGCCAGGGCGCCTCACCTTCATCACTCGCATGGGGGCGACGAACATACGTGAAGCACTTGCACCGCTTGTTCGCCGAGTCGAGGAGATGGGGGCGAAAGTTCTCTGGGTCTCTGACCCGATGCATGGCAACACCTACGAAGCGCCTTCTGGGTACAAGACGAGACGCTTTGAAGATGTGATCGAAGAGGTACATGGCTTCTTCGAGGTGCACCGAACCATTGGCACCCACCCTGGTGGGATCCATATCGAACTCACCGGAGATGATGTCACCGAGTGCG
This sequence comes from Actinomycetota bacterium, assembly GCA_046093985.1. Classification (GTDB taxonomy): domain Bacteria; phylum Actinomycetota; class Actinomycetes; order Nanopelagicales; family Nanopelagicaceae; genus SYAN01. The sequence goes on along the minus strand of JBJTGO010000093.1, from coordinate 9,803 downwards.
TTGGCGGTGGCGAGGAGATCTCGCATGAGGATCTATCCACCCGCTATGAGAGCGCTTGCGACCCTCGCCTCAATCACACGCAGAGCCTCGAACTCGCCTTCCTCCTTGCCGGTGAACTTAGCGAGCGATGAAACTACTTTCGAGCACGATCAGAACTCCCATCGGTCCCTTCTCTTTCACCACTCGCGATGGGAAGGTAATCGAAGCGACATTTGGTTCCACTCGAAAGTTGAGTGAGCGAGGCCCAATTGTGAAGTCGATTCCGCAGATTTCCACTGCCCTTCGCTCCTACTTCCAAGGTGATCTCTCTGCGCTTGATGAAATTCCAGTTGAGATCTCTGCGACAGAGTTTCGTGCTCGCGTCCTTAGAAAGATGCGACGGATCCCGGTCGGAGAGGCGATCAGCTACAAAGAGTTGGCCAAGAGATCAGGATCTTCCGGTGCAAGTCGTGCAGTGGGGAGTACCTGTGCCAGTAATCGGATCCCGCTGATCATTCCCTGTCACCGTGTGATACCAAGTGATGGCTCTATCGGTGCTTATGGTTATGGATCCAAGAAGAAGTTGTGGCTCTTAGAATTCGAGGGAGCTATCGCGCGTTCTTGAGCGCGCTTTGGATTGTCTTAGCAGCGAGATCAATCTCATCACGAGAGAGATCACCATGGGTCACCAATCGAAGGTACTTAGAACCCAACGCTCCAGAAAGAATTCCTTGAGCCCGAAGTGTCGCAGCGAGTTCTGATGCAGTCAGGGAAAGTGGCGAGAGATCGATCCCGACGATGTTGGTCTGCACCGTCTCCAGATCGACAAGACGGGGATCGATCTCTGCAATCGCGTCAGCAAGCAGTTTGGCGTGGAGATGATCTTCTGCGAGGCGACCGAGGTGATTGTCGAAGGCAAACTCTGCCGCAGCGGCTAGGAGGCCTACTTGGCGCATCCCGCCTCCGAAACGCTTTCGCCAGATGCGCGCCGTTGCGATCCGATCTCTCGACGAGATCAACATGGAGCCGATAGGCGCGCCTAAGCCTTTCGAGAAACAGATGCTGATCGTCTCGAAATAGCGGCCAAACTCTTTGAAATCGATGCCGGTTGCCATATGGGCGTTCCAGATCCGTGCGCCATCGAGATGGAGCGAGATGCCCGCGCCTTGGGCGAGTGAGTGGAGTTTCGCAATCTGATCGAGTGGCTGGATGACGCCACCTCCGAAGTTATGGGTGTTCTCTACTGCGATCGCGGTCGTTGAGACGAGGTAAGGACCAGCGTCGGGGGCTGCGAGAGCGAATGCGCTCTCTGCATCAAGGATCGATCTCTTGCTGGAGAAAGTGCGAGTCGTGATGCCACTCAAGAGTGCGGCAGCGCCGAGCTCTGCTCGGACGACATGGGCTTTCTCATCTGCAAGTAACTCCTCGCCCTCCTTGACCAAGGTGCGAAGCGCCAGTTGGTTGGCGAGAGAACCAGTGGAGGTGAAGAGACCAGCCTCTTTGCCAAAGAGCGCCGCCATTCGAAACTCAAATGCATTGACGGTCTCGTCATCCCCATAGACATCATCGCCAACGCGTGCCGTCGACATCGCCTCCAACATCGCTGGCGTTGGTTTTGTGACGGTATCGGAGCGAAGATCAATGGACATCTTTGACCACCTTCTCGATCTCATTTTCGGATCGATCGGTCAAGAGAATGAGATACATACCGGCCGTAACCAGGAGGCCACCGAGGATCACGCGAAGAGTCAAGACCTCGGTTCCAGTCGCCATCGAGAAGATTGCAGCGAAGAAAACCTCGGTCGTCAAGAGTACGGCGACTGTAGTTGCAGCGATGATCGATTGCGCCCATGTCTGCACGATGAATGCCAACACAGTGGCAAAGAGTGCGGTGAAGAGGACCACGTACCAACCGTTACTGCCGACCGGCCCTCGAATCCCATCTGGGATCGCAGCGAGCGTGGTTAGAACTGCGCAGGTGGCGAGTTGCATCGTGGTCAAGGAGTAGATGTCGAATTCCTTACTCCAGGCACCCAAGGTGATGATGTGAGCGGCGAAGAAGATTGCGCTGATGAAAACTGCGATCGCTCCCCATGAGATCTCGAAGCCATTGAAGGAGAGGACGAGTAACCCGCTCGTTGCCAGCATGACCGCGATCCAACCGATCATCCTCACCTTTGTGCGGAGGAAGAAGATCGCAAAGAGAGGCGTGATCACAACATAGAGCCCGGTGATGAATCCGGTGATTGCAGGTGTTGTGAGGGAGAGCCCCAAAGTTTGGAAGATGTACCCGAGAGCGAGGAATGTCCCTGCCGTTCCGCCTTTGGTGATCAGATTCTTATTGAGGCTCCATAGCACTCGTGGTCTGATCGCAACCAAGAAGAGCGTTGCGAAGAGAAAGCGGAAGGAGAGAAAGTCGTTGATCCCTTGTCGCTCAATCGGATCGACCATAAGGACGAAGGCAAGGCCCCACATTGCAGCGACAGTGATGAGGGCGATCGGAGCCAATGGTTTGAAACCAATCGCGCTCACGTGGCTACCGCGCTTCGCATCTTCTTCAGCAACTTCACTTCTCGACCATGCTCAGGTTCTTCGCCGGGAGTCTCAAGGATCAATGGAGCATTTTTCACTGCGGGGTGAGCAAGCATCTCTTTGAAAGGGTCGACTCCGATCTCACCATCGCCGAGGTTCTGATGACGGTCCTTGAGCGATCCCAGGACATCCATGGAGTCATTTGCATGTACAAGTTGGATCCGTTCGATTCCTACGACTTCGACCAAGAGGTCCAAGGTGGCTTTCATGCCGCCTTTACTTTTGATGTCATGACCTGCAGCGAAGACATGGCAGGTGTCGAGACAGATACCCACCTTGGGATGATGTTCGAGCGCATTGAGATACGACTTGAGATCCTCAAGTCGCTTGACGAGAGATTGTCCTTGTCCAGCTGTTGGTTCGAGGAGGAACCATGGATCATCTTCTTTGAGCGCTTCCAGGATCGGCATCATCCCTTTACTGATCTGACGCCATGCCGATTCAACAAATGATTCGTCGACGGCCGATCCGGTGTGGACGACTACGCCGAGGGCGCCGATCTCGCGACCGCGGCGAAGCGCATAAGCGGTGGCTTTGAGTGAGTTTTCATATGTGGCTGGATTGGGCGAACCGAGATTGACCAGGAAGGGAGAGTGGATATAGGTCTCGATACCTAGGCCTTCAGCTTTCTCGCGGAATGCGGCATCAGCCTTGGAATCCGGTTCTGGCATCGCCCAACCGCGAGGATTGGAAGCGAATACCTGGATCGCCTCTGCTTCTATCGTTTCGGCGTATTGAATGGATCTCTTCGCCATCCCACCGGAGGTCGGGACATGTGCCCCGATTCGGGGTAGCGCGGCATCTTTTGGATGAGCTTTCTTGGCGCTCGGCACTTTGCGAGTCTAACGGACGAGACCTTTCGCGTTAGCTCAGCGTGATAGTGACGGTGCTGCCACGTTTGACGCGATCGCCGACCTTAGGTGAGACATTGGTAACGACTTTGGTCTTTCGATTACCGATGGTCTTCGTCTCGACCTTCAAACCAAGGTCGGTGAGAAGTCGCTTCGCTTCAGCGCCCTCAAGCGAGAGAACGTTAGGGATGAATACATACTCAGTTCCTTGTGAGACGGTGAGAACGATTGCGCTTCCCTTAGGAAGTGGTTGATTTGCGGCAGGTACTTGGACGATCACTGCACCAAGCGGCACTGTCTCCGAATATTGATATTGAACGTCGACATCGAATCCTTCAGCGCTGAGTTCGTTGAGCGCCTGCTCTCCAGATTCACCAACATAACTCTTGACCAGGATCTCTTCAGTTCCCTTGCTGATCACATAGTTGACCAAGGAGTCGCGTTTGACGCGAGATGATGGGGCAGGTTCCTGAGTTGCAATCAATCCCTTCTCGACATCAGGGCTGAACTTTTCAGTCACGGTACCCACCTTGAGATTGCTATCTTCGATCAACTTCGTCGCAGCTTCAGGAGTCAATCCGGCCACGGATGGGACGGTGTAGCGCTCCTTGCCTTGACTGACGATGAGGTAGACGGTGCCACCTTCAGCGACGCGACCACCACCAGCGGGATCACTTCGCAGCACGAAGCCTTCTTCGATCTCTTCACTGAATTCACGCTCGCCAATCTCAACGGCCAGTCCAAGAGGTGTGAGTTCATTGGTCGCCTTGACGATACTCATCCCGGCGACAGAGGGGACAACGACGCGATTTCCAGGACCGATGAGGAGATACCAGACACCTGTCACGATCGCGACGAGGAGAAGTGCTGCGATGGTGCGATTTCGTTTCACACGCTTGGAGAGTTTGCGCTTCCTTGGCTTACTCACTGGATCCTCTTTTCGCACCACTTCGTCATCGTCGCTTCGCTGCCGATTCGTTGATTTCTCTTCTGCTCGCTTAGGGGGAAGGGCACTCTTGATGGCAGGAGGAAGATCTAACTCTAGGCTCATCTGTGCGCCACTCGTGGCAGAAGAGCTCCATGTCGAAGTGATAGCGCGCAATCTCTCCAGGAACTCACCGGCATCTTTAGGACGATCGTCAGGATTGCTCGAGGTAGCGAGATAGATGAGGTCATCGAGCGCTGGATCGATTCCAACGAGCAATTGTGACAATCGTGGCACACGTTCTTTGACGTGTTTGAGTGCGACTTGGACGGGATCATCGCCGATAAAAGGTCGTTCACCCGTGAGTGCTTCGAAGATCACAATCGCGGTGGAGTAGACATCACTTCTTGCATCTGTCACGCCACGTTGGACTTGTTCCGGAGCGAGATAAGAGACGCTTCCGAGGACGACCGAGGACTCGGCTGTCATCGTCTCTCCGATCAATGACCCCCGGGCAAGACCGAAGTCTGCGATCTTCACGCGCCCATCGCGCGCTATCAAGATGTTCTCCGGCTTGATGTCACGATGGACAATGCCAAGTCGGTGCGCGGCAGAGAGCGCGCTCAAGACCGGCATCATGATCGTCAGCAATGGATCCAACTCGATGCGACCTTGATGATCCAAGTGGGTGCGGAAAGTCGCTCCGTCGACGAGCTCCATCACGATGAAGACACACGGTGTTCCGCCCTGATTCCATCCTTGGTCTTGGATGCTGACAATGTTGGGGTGGGAGAGTGCAGCAGCAGCTTTGGCTTCCCGGATGAAACGAGAGACATAGTTCTCATCGTTTGCTAGATGAGGATGCATGATCTTGACCGCGACCTCACGATCGAGGCGAAGGTCTAAGGCAGCATAGATAGTTGCCATTCCGCCTGCATCGACGATCCGAGTGAGTTGATATCGACCATCGATCACTTCACCGGTGAGATCAGCCACGGTTAGATTTTAGGAGAGATGAGCGATACCTGCCGTGATTGCCACTCGGCTCAGGCGAAGAGTTCACCGTTGAAACGCAGATGCGCAGTGTCGAATGTGTTCTCGCGTTCGAAGTGAAGCAACTCTTCTCCTTGCCACGACTGCATGCGACCTCTGTATGCCTCGAGATCTTCTATAAAGTGAGTATCTCTCCGGAGCACTCGCTCAAGTCCTTCTGCCGGAGTGATTTCGATCCAGACCATCGTGGTTGCGAATGGTCGCACCACGCGTTGCGATGCGCCCACTCCCTCCAAGATGAGGAAGGGATGTCGAGGGATGGAACGAAACTCTCCAACTTTGTCGTGATGCCAATCCCAAGTGCGATAGCCACCAACTTTCCCCAGCCCTATGGGGGTGAGGATCTGATCCTTGAGCGTTGCCGTGAGCCGTGTCGTGAGGGCGTCATCCCAGCCACGGTAGAGATCGTCCATGTGCACCACTGGCGCATCTTCAAGAAGTGGTGAGAGTGATTCTGCGAGCGTGCTCTTTCCACCTCCCGCTCTGCCGTCGATCGTGATCACGCGGACGTTGCCACTATGAGGACCGATTGGTGGTGACGAGGTCGTGACGTGTTCGACGACGAGCGCGAGCGCTTGGCTAAAGGGCAGGTGATGGATGGTGTGCACGTCGATACCAACGAATCAGCCCCAAGAGTGCGATCGCCGTGAAGATGAGATAGACGATCGAAGTGAAGTAACTTCCGCCAAGCCAGTATTGCACCGTCAAGACGATGTCCACCACGAACCAGATCGCCCAGTTCTCCCACTTCTCCTTCACCATCGCCAATTGTGCGAAGGCGCTACCGAGTAGTCCGAGAGTGTCACTCCAGATGTAAACTGCGCCGACAGACTGCAGATAGGGAGTGAATGCGATCCACGTAAGTGCGAAGGCTCCGAGTCCGAAGGCACGAAATCGCCACGGGATGCTCGACGGATCTGCCCCTCGAGGCCCCCAACCGAACCAGCCCCAGATTCCGAAAGCAATGAAGATGAATTGAGTGGCAACGCTGGCGTAGTACTCATATTGGTAGAACCAGATCGCATAGAGCGAAGAACTAATGACCCACCATGGCCACATGATCCTTCGTCCAGTCGTACCGAGATAGACCGCAACAAGCGAGGTGGTCGCGGCGATCCCTTCCAATATGGTGACGTCATATCCCCACGCGGTGAAAAGAATGATCTGCATCATTGATCTCCCAAGAGTCTGCATTACCAGACTGGTCTTACGGTCGGTCCACTTCGGACCCTCTCAGCCAACTCTTGGCTCCCGTTCTCCGAGAAGGTTAGCATCCCGATATGGATCGGTACGGGTACCTCGCGATGATCCTTTTCACCATCTTCGGATCCTTCTGGCTTGAGATATTCCTCAAGACTCGAGTCCTAGTTCGCATCCGTCGTGCACTTCTCTCAATTCTCCCGGTATCGACGATCTTTCTGATCTGGGACTTCTATGCCGTCAGTGGTGGTCATTGGGACTTTGATGCTGCTCAGACCCTTGGAATCAATGGTCCGTTGCAGATCCCGCTCGAGGAGTTTCTCTTCTTTCTTGTGGTTCCGATAGCGGGGATTTTGACCCTTGAGGCAGTTCGCAATGTGAAGAAGAAGTGGGTCGTCGGCGATGAGGTCGATCAATGACCTATACCGAATTGGTATTACTCGCCATCCTCTTCACGGTCATCAATGATCTCTTCATCCTGAGGACAAGACTTCTTACCCGAAAGGCCTTCTGGACCTCCTATGCGATCATCATCTTCTTCCAATTGATCACCAATGGTTGGCTTACCTATAACGAGATCGTCATCTACTCCGATGACGTGATTACCGGTTTGCGGATCGCATTCGCACCCATTGAGGACCTTGGATTCGGTTTCGCCCTGGTCACCAATGTCATGGCGCTCTGGGTCATCTGGGGCCGTCGGGGCGTTAGAAGCTAGAGCGCGGAGTCACTCACTTCCAGAGTTTGCGCATCTGCCACCATGCTGGCAACGCAACTCTCACGCGCCGCGTCATTGAAGTCTTGGCGCGCTTAGTGAAGACCTGATACTCGATTCGTTCCACCTCATCGACGATGCCACAGTAGAGCTCGCTCGCCGCCTTGATGCATCCATGTGACTCTGGCGTGAGTTGATCGATCGCTCCATCCGCTTCCGCTTTGAGTGCGCGTACACGCGCGATTTGAAAGCGCATCGCTTCGACGAAATCCGCATCGACAGTGCGACGCTCAAGTCTCTCTCGGTCGATACCGAATCGCGCCAGTTCATCGAGCGGCAGATAGATCCGTCCACGCTCTAGATCCTCACCCACATCTCGGATGAAGTTTGCGAGTTGGAATGCGATGCCAAGGCTCTTTGCTCCCGCTAAGGTCGCTTGAAAGTCAGCACCATCACGTACCCCAAGTACGTGGACCATTTGTAGACCGATCACAGCAGCAGATCCGTAGACATACTCTGATAGAGCCTCGTAGTCGCGGTATTGAGTGACTGTCAGATCCATCGCCATCGAATGCAGGAAAGCCTCGAAGTGTTCGATCGGAATCGACCAACGATTGACGGTGTCGATCAGGGCTCTGCCGATCTCGTCATTGGATCTTCCAGAGCGGAGGTCGGCAAGGATCTGCTCGCTCCATCTTTCGAGCCAACTGCGCTTCTCATTCGCGGAGAGAGTAGAAGCCAGGTCATCGACGATCTCGTCTGCATATCGAGCAAATCCGTAGAGGGCGTGGACAAAGGGACGCTTTTCGGGTGGCAAGAGACGCGTTGCAAGGAAGTAGGTCTTGCCGTGACGAGCATTGAGCTCTCGACAGGCTAGATAAGAACGCTGTAAATCTGGATCGGTGATTCCTGCGCGAGTGAGCTCTCGTGACACAGTTAGATGATTCTCTCCGCTGCAAGTTTCCCGGAGATCAAGACCATCGGAACGCCGACGCCCGGTTGTGTGCCAGAGCCTGCAAAGACGATGTTCTCGTACCCCTTCGCCATATTCCGTGGTCTAAACGGTCCGGTTTGAAAGAAGGTATGTGCGCTGGCAAAAGGTGCGCCACGTTCCATCCCCATCGCCTCCCATTCAAGAGGAGTGGTGATCTCCTCGACCTCTATGGACTCTGCGAAATCCGGGTAACCACGACTTTCGAGCGATCGCAGCATGCTCTCGCGATAGCTCTTCTTCGTTCTCTTCCAATCGATCTCAGCATCAAGGTTTGGGGTTGGAAAGAGGACGTAGTAGGAGTGTTTTCCACGCGGAGCGAGATCTGGATCGTCGTGGGATGGCACGGTGACCAAGAAACTCGGATCGCTCATCAACTCTTGCTTCTTGATCAACTGATCGAAGACACCATCCCAATCGTGGCCGAAGTGGATGTTGTGGTGAGCGACATGTTCATACTTCTTGGAAGACCCGATCAACATCGTCACAGCCGAAGGGGAGTAGCGAAGTCTCTTCAGTCGCGGTGGCATGTGACCGAGGAGATCACGCCATGCGACCGGAAGGTCAGGATTGAGGATGAGGGCATCGCACTCGTATCGCTCGCCATTGGCTGTTATCGCTGCGGTGGCTCTGCCGTTCTTACGTTCGATCCCCACCACTTTGCTCTCGTATTTGATGGTCACACCATGCTTTTCGGCTGCAGCAGCGAGCGCTCTCGGCAGCGCGTGCATGCCACCTTTCGGGAAGAAGACTCCAGCGACAGAATCCATATAGGCGATCACGGCGTAGATCGCCAGCGCCTGTTGTGGGCTAACTCCGGCATACATCGCCTGGAATGAGTAGACGCGTTGTGTGCGCGGATCCTTGAGGAAGTCACTGACTCGTGGTGCAAGGCGTCGGAATCCACCAATCGCTACCAACCGCGCCAGATTGGGAGTGAGGAGATCGAACGGGGTATCGATATTGCGGTCGATGAAGTCGTTCATCTCATACTTGTAGAGCTTGGTGACGAAATCGACATAACGGCGATAGCCAGCTGCTTCATCGCCACCGATGACTTTCGCTATCTCTGCTTCCATCTGCTTCGTATCAGCGTGGACATCGAGTTGCGATCCATCGGCGTAGAAGGCGCGATAAAGAGGGGAGACCGGCATCAACTCAAGCCAGTCCTTGGTGGTCTCACCGACTGCATTGAATGCATCTTCGATGAGATCGGGCATGGTCAATACGGTTGGACCAGTATCGAAGCGATAACCATCCTTGACCAGGAGACCGTTTCGACCGCCGGGGACTAACTCGCGTTCCAGGATCGTCACTTCGCGCCCCTCACCGGCAAGACGAAGTGCAGCGCTCAAACCAGCAAGACCTGCGCCGACGATCACGACGCGATCGGTCGCACCTTTGACCTTGCGGATGCGATCTCGTCTCACGCGGGGACCTCTCCTCTGAGCATCAATTGGAACGATGGAGCGCCATCTGCGCCATCAACTCCAGAAG
>JBJTGO010000092.1:0-1094 GCA_046093985.1 Actinomycetota bacterium | reverse complement strand
AAGCCCGGTGTTTACAGTTGGAGTTGGGATTACTTCTTCTAGCCAAGAACTACTTATTCAACCTCTCGGCCAGATCGTTGGTTCACCATACTTCGGCGATCGGCCATCTCCCGAAGAGCGACCGCGGAGTCGTCGCCAGATCCATGGCAAGAGGAATGCGAAGAACCAGTGGATATTCTCGCGGGCGATCTTGAAGCGACTCTTCCCTTGGACCGATCTGGCCGGTTCGCGGAAGTTCGGATCGTGCGGTAACTCCAACTTCGCCAACACTCCTTGTGCGGCTCGATAATGGCCTTCGCTATTCATATGGAGCCGATCCCAGGACATGAATGATTTGTCGTGCCAGAAGGGTTCTGGATTTGGATCCAAGAGGATCGCGCCAGCATCCTTGGCGATTCGCTTCACATTCTCGTTGAAGTAACGAAATCTCTCAGCAAGGGCAACACCAGTCTTCGACCCAGAGGCGAAGTCCTCCAAGACACAGAAGAGCATCAATTGGACGCCGCGTTCGGCGAATATCTCTACGCCTTTTCGATATGTAGCAATCGTCTCTTCCGCCGAATACTTTGGCCTTAAGATGTCATTTGCTCCTGCGTGGAAAGAGACCAAGATATTCGAGGGCGCGATCTCACTTGATCCGGGATATGGAATGTGTCGCAGCGCAACCGGGATCTGTTCTCGGACCACTTGACCGACAAGTTTTCCCCGAATGGCAAGGTTCATGTAGGTGAAGTCAGGGTGGGTAGTCGCTAAGACATCTGCGACCCGATCAGCCCAGCCACGGAAGTTCCCATCGATGATCTCATCGTTCATACCCTCGGTCATAGAGTCACCGAGTGCAATGAAGCGGGCGTACTTAGCCAAAGCCTGACTCATGATCCCTTCGATGCGCTCCTTCTCCGTGCCGCTATCCCATAGAGGGCGATCGAGACGGCCACGCTTGCATTGAGGCTCTCCACCTTGGAAGAGATCGGGATCGAAAGCAAGAGATCGCACTTCTCTTTCACAAGACGCGAAAGCCCCTTACCTTCACTTCCCACGACGATATAGAGCGATTGATCAGCGATCTTCATCGTCTCCAAAGTGTCATCGGA
>JBJTGO010000091.1:0-2708 GCA_046093985.1 Actinomycetota bacterium | reverse complement strand
TCATAGGACTCGAAGTTTCCTTCGAACCAGAACCATTGTGAATCACCTTCATGGGCAAGGATGTGGGTTGCGACGCGAGCTAAGAACCATCGATCGTGCGAGATCACCACAGCGCAGCCGGGAAATTCGAGAAGAGCATTTTCGAGAGAACCCAAAGTCTCGACATCGAGGTCATTGGTTGGCTCATCGAGGAGCAAGAGATTTCCACCCATCTTCAAGGTCAGCGCGAGGTTGAGGCGATTGCGCTCACCACCAGAGAGGACTCCGGCGGGCTTTTGTTGATCTGGACCCTTGAAACCGAATGCAGAGACATAAGCGCGACTTGGCATTTCGACCGCACCTACTTTGATGTAATCCAATCCATCGGAGACAACTTCCCAGAGCGTCTTCTTCGGATAGATTCCGGCACGCGACTGATCGACATAAGAAACCTTGACTGTCTCTCCCACTTTGATCGATCCTGAATCTGGACTCTCTTGACCGAGGATCATCTTGAAGAGCGTGGTCTTTCCAGCGCCATTCGGGCCGATAACACCGACGATGCCATTTCGTGGCAGAGTGAATGAGAGATCATCGATAAGGAGTCGATCTGCGAATCCTTTGCTCAAGTTCTCGACCTCAACAACGACATTTCCAAGCCTTGGACCTGGCGGAATCTGAATCTCTTCGAAGTCGAGTTTTCGCATCTTCTCGGCCTCGGCAGCCATCTCCTCATAACGTGCGAGACGAGCCTTCGACTTCGCCTGTCGTCCCTTGGCGTTCTGCCTGACCCACTCGAGCTCTTCCTTCAGACGCTTTGCGCGTTTTGCGTCCTTCTGGCCTTCTACTTTGAGACGAGCCGACTTCGTTTCGAGATAGGTTGAGTAATTTCCTTCATAGGGATAAGCGCGCCCTCGATCGAGTTCCAAGATCCATTGGGCGACATTGTCGAGGAAGTATCGATCGTGGGTGATCGCCACGACGGTTCCTTCGTACTTGCTCAAATGTTGCTCTAGCCATAGCACCGATTCAGCATCAAGATGGTTCGTTGGCTCATCAAGGAGAAGTAAGTCAGGCTTCTGCAACAACAACTTACAGAGCGCAACGCGACGCTTCTCTCCACCTGAAAGGACTTTGACATCTGCATCTGGTGGCGGACAACGGAGCGCATCCATCGCCTGCTCGAGTTGTGAATCGAGGTCCCACGCATTGAGATGATCGAGTTTCTCCTGCAACTCGCCCATCTCAGCTAGTAACTTGTCGTAATCCGCGTCGGGATTGGCCATCTCTTCGGAGATCTGATTGAAGCGATTGACGAGTGCGATCGTCTCTGCAACGCCCTCTTGGACATTTTCGAGGACTGTCTTCGTCTCATCGAGTGGTGGCTCCTGCAACAAGATTCCGACGGTGTAACCGGGAGAGAGATATGCCTCGCCATTGGATGGCTGCTGGATCCCGGCCATGATCTGAAGGACAGTGGACTTACCGGCACCGTTTGGTCCCACCACGCCGATCTTGGCTCCGGGGTAGAACATCAAGGTGACGTCGTCAAGGATGACTTTGTCGCCGTGCGCTTTACGCGCCTTCTTCATCGTGTAAATGAACTCAGCCACGATGGGAAACCCTATAGGTTCTCAATGAGAGATCCTCGTAGTGAGATCTCAGACCGTAGACTTGGCGAGGATTTTCAATCAGATGCGCCTGTAGCTCAGTCGGATAGAGCACCCGCCTTCTAAGCGGGTTGTCGCAGGTTCGATTCCTGCCAGGCGCGCAATCAATCTCGTCGAACCGAAAAGTGCTTTCTGAAAATCACCGTGCCGAAATCCGAGAACCTTCGATTGAAGCCCTATGAAGGTATGAGAAGGCTGACACCGGTTCCGATGGTGCTCAATCCAAGGACGACGGCTCCTGCAGGGATCAGTTTGATGAGCGCAGTCGTTGACCCTCCCTGGGTCCGTGGCGCACCGCCAAAGAATCCAGCCGAGATGAGCAGTGGAGCCAGAAAGAGTCCGAGGCGAAGCGTCCAGGTCAGACCATCGCCGAATCGAGAGTTCTCCAAAACGAGCTGTCCGATGATTGCAAGGATCACCAAGACACCAGCGTGAGCATGCCCTGCGCGAAAGTAATCCCGCTGCTCTGGCGTTATGCCTTCTGTCCCCGCCTGCTTACGAAGTATCGAGAGCAAGAAGTAACCGCCAAATGCGATCGTCGGCAAGGAGATGAAGGCCACTGCCACCATCCATCGTGCTGCATCACTCATGAGAATCCTCTCCGTTGAAGACTGGATTGAAGTACATCTTTCAAACCCCCTATTTCATTCCCAATGATCGTTGAACGCCGGCGATAATCACCGGGAACGACGACTCGGGAAGGAGTCCCTCGATTGCCAATGAACTTGCGCCATGGACTGCAGACCAGACCAGAACTTCTCCCCCTTCTCGTGCAGCCTTGGTGATAACTCCTGTTTTGAGAAGTTCATCAAGACCCGCATTCAGGAGATTCCATGACTTGCTATCGTGCTTGTCGATCTCTCCGTGGTCGCAGAAACCACCGAAGATCAATCGGTAGAGGTTCGGCTCGTCCGTAGCCCACTTGAAGTAGGCATACCCCATAGCCTCGAATCTCTTTCGAGCCGCCGTTGGTCCAGTGCCCTTGACCTTGGCCATCGCCTTCTCCTGCATCGAGGCGAGGTGATCGAAGAGAACATCACCTACTGCGGAGACCAAGTC
>JBJTGO010000090.1:0-6213 GCA_046093985.1 Actinomycetota bacterium | reverse complement strand
GCAAGATCAGTTCTTGCGTTGCAACAACTCGCTCAGCCGAGCGGCAGTCGCAGCAACTGCGGCTGCGTGACGTCTTCCTGGCTGTCTTCCCAATCTTTCGATCGGCCCACTGATGCTGACCGCAGCCACTACTTTGTTGTTGGGTCCTCGGACCGGAGCAGAGACCGATGCGACTCCTGGTTCGCGCTCGCCGACAGATTGAGCCCAACCACGACGACGGACTGCGGAGAGATTGGCGGCGGTAAATCGCGCCCCTTGCAATCCTCGATAAAGGCGATCGCTCTCTTCCCATGCCAAAAGGATCTGAGCAGCAGAGCCCGCCTGCATCGTCAAGGTCGCGCCAACTGGAACTGAATCTCGAAGTCCTGAGAGGCGCTCGGCCGCTGCTACGCAGACACGAACCTCACCTTGGCGCTTGTAGAGCTGCGCGCTTTCACCGGTGGCATCACGAAGAGCGATCAGCGCGGGGTTTGCGGCGGCGAGAAGACGATCTTCACCGGCCGCTGCTGCGAGCTCGGAGCACCGTGGGCCCAGGATGAATCTTCCGGTCAGGTCGCGAGTGACGAGGCGATGATGTTCGAGTGCGACTGCGAGTCGATGAGCGGTGGGGCGAACGATGCCAGTTGCTGCGACGAGTTCTGCAAGCGAATGCGGGCCACTTTCAAGCACGCTCAATACTTGGATCGATTTGTCTAATACGCCGACTCCGCTATTCTTTCGCTTGTCCATAATCCAATACTCGCATCTCATTAGTTGAGACGCAAGTCACTGCTCGGATTGAGGATCGAGTTAGTACTGAAGGTGTTGAGAAGGGAGCCATCGCATGGGTAAGACCATGGCAGAGAAGATCTGGGCTGATCACATCGTGCGAAGCGCAGAGGGTGAACCAGATCTGCTCTATATCGACCTCCATCTCATTCATGAGGTGACCAGCCCGCAAGCCTTCGATGGCCTTCGCCTCACTAGTCGCAAGGTAAGACGCCCGGATCTGACCATCGCAACAGAGGATCACAACGTCCCTACCCTCGATATCGATAAGCCGATCCAAGATCCCGTCTCGCGTCTCCAGGTGGATACGCTTCGAAACAATTGCAGGGAATTCGGCATCCGCCTTCATTCACTCGGTGATGTCGAGCAAGGGATCGTCCATGTCGTCGGCCCACAGTTGGGATTGACGCAACCAGGTTTGACTATCGTCTGCGGTGATTCACATACATCGACCCATGGTGCATTTGGAGCGCTCGCGTTTGGTATCGGAACCAGCGAGGTGGAGCATGTCTTGGCTACCCAGACTCTCGCATTGAAACGCCCGAAGACGATGGCGATCACGGTTGATGGCACTTTGAGACCCGGAGTGACTTCGAAGGACATCATCTTGGCGATCATCGCGAAGATCTCCACCGGCGGCGGTCAGGGTTATGTGATCGAGTACCGCGGATCAGCGATTCGCGCGCTCTCCATGGAAGCGCGAATGACCATCTGCAATATGTCGATTGAAGCGGGTGCACGGGCGGGATTGATCGCTCCCGATGAGACCACCTTCGCCTACCTCAAGGGCAAGCCCCATGCGCCTTCGGGAGATGATTGGGAGAAAGCGGTTGCATATTGGAGATCCCTACCGAGCGATCCAGATGCCAAATTCGACGCTGAGGTGATCCTCAATGCCAATGAGATCGAACCTTTCGTCACCTGGGGAACCAATCCAGGTCAAGGGCTTCCTCTCAACAGGGCAGTCCCAGATCCAGCGAGCTTCGCCAACCCAGAAGAAAGAAGCGCTGCAGAGCGCGCACTTGTTTACATGGACCTCGCGCCAGGGACGCCGATGAAGGCGATCAAGATCGATACCGTCTTCTTGGGTTCCTGCACCAATGGTCGTATCGAGGATCTCCGTGCTGCCGCTGAGATCATCAAAGGCAAGAAGGTTGCTTCAGATACTCGAATGATGGTGGTGCCAGGCTCTGCGCGAGTGCGATTACAGGCCGAAAGCGAAGGTCTCGATAAGGTCTTCATCGAAGCGGGTGCGGAATGGCGTTCTGCAGGATGCTCAATGTGTCTTGGGATGAACCCTGATCAATTGAAGCCAGGAGAGCGATCGGCATCGACATCGAATCGGAATTTCGAAGGTAGGCAGGGCAAGGGTGGACGTACTCACCTGGTCAGCCCACTGGTTGCAGCTGCTACCGCGCTCAAAGGCACGCTCTCATCACCGGCGGATCTCTGATGAGAGAGAACGAGGATCGGGGAGTGGAGTCTCATGGATAAGTTCATCAAGCATCGAGGACGAGCAATCCCGCTACGTCGCAGCAATGTCGATACCGATCAGATCATCCCAGCGGTCTATCTCAAGCGGATCACGCGATCGGGTTTCGAAGATGGCCTCTTTGCCGCCTGGCGAAACGATCCTGATTTCGTCCTCAATCAGAGCAAGTACGAGGGCGCCACGATTTTGATCGCGGGGGCAGATTTCGGAACCGGCTCCTCTCGAGAGCACGCAGTTTGGGCGTTGCAAAACTACGGCTTCAAGGTGGTCTTCTCCTCACGCTTTGCCGACATCTTCCGCGGCAACTCACTCAAAGGCGGGCTGCTCACCGTGATCCTTCCGGAGGAGGAGATCGAGGCGCTCTGGAAGGCGACTGAGAGCGATCCTGCAACGGAGATCGAGGTCGATCTCGACTCTCGAACCGTTCGTTATTCATCCGATGGTGGCGCAGAGCGCGTGATTCCCTTCGAAATGGACGATTTCACGCGGTGGAGATTGATGGAAGGGCTCGACGACATCGGTCTTACCCTTCGTCACACCGACCAAGTGACTCAATTCGAAGCGAAAAGAGCCACTTTCAAGCCGAAGACTCTTCCCGTCGCTCACTAAATGTGAGAACTCTCGACTCGAAGTTGAGGGTTTTTTACGCGTAGAAACGTGAAATTTCTTCGCCACGAAAGAGATTTTTCTTCGCGACACACCGAAGTAAGTGCGCAAAAACTCTTATTTTCCTGCGTAAGTTGTAGGTGATGTCAGGCGCTCGCTTGGCATGCACCGAACAAGTGCAAAGCCACGAAGGTGGTTTTACAGCGTAATAGAGGGGAATAGATGAACAAGGCCCAATTCATTGCGTCGTTGGCTCCATATTTCAACGGCAGCAAGAAGGAAGCACAGTACGCCGTATCTATCGTCTTTGATTCGATCGTGCGCAACATCCATAAGGGTGAAGACGTCACCATCAACGATTTCGGTAAGTTCAAGAAAGTAGATCGCAAGGCTCGCAAGGGTCGCAATCCTTTCACCGGCGAAGAGATCCAGATCAAGGCAAGCAAGAAGGTCCGCTTCCTTCCAGCGAAGGCTCTCAAGGAAGTGATTGCTGGCGCTCGTAAGCTCGAGGCAGCACCAAAGCCTCCAGCACCAAAGCCAGTCAAGGCTGCAAAGCCAGTAGCAAAGAAGGCTGCGAAGAAGCCAGCCAAGAAGGCGAAGCCCGCAAAGAAGGCTGCTAAGAAGCCAGCCAAGAAGGCGAAGCGTCGCTAGTCAATTTCGCAATACGAACTATGGGCCACACAAGAGTGTGGCCCATTTTCGTGCCTATCCTTCTCTTGTGGGCAGCGATGGCACTGAAGAGATTCATTTCGCTCCGCCACGCGGTCGACCTCTTGGCGTGACCCCCGTCTTCAAGATCGTTGCCTTCTTCCTGCGCCCTCTCCTCAATCTGATCGTCAAGAAGGATTGGCGCGGAGGCGAATCGATCCCACCAACAGGTGGCGTCATCGTCACCTGTAATCACATCTCCTATCTTGATCCACTCACCTTCACTCACTTTCTCTACAACCACGGTCGCGCGCCGAGATATCTTGGCAAGAAAGGCGTCTTCGACACCCCGGTCGTGTGTTGGGGCGTAAAAGCCGCGGGTCCGATTCCAGTGGAGCGTGAGTCAGTGGGGGCGGCCAAGGCGCTTCGCGTTGCAACGGCGGCGCTTCGAGCCGGGCACCTCATTGGGATCTATCCGGAAGGGACCCTGACGCGAGATGAGAATCTCTGGCCGATGACAGGTAAGACCGGCGCTGCGCGCCTTGCCCTCACAACCGGAGTTCCGTTGATTCCTTGCGCTTCGTGGGGCCCTGAGAAAGTGATCCCACGATATGGGCGCACCATCAAACTCTTCCCGCGGACTCGGGTCAGCATCCTGGTTGGAAAACCCGTCGACCTATCGCCGTGGCGCGGACGAGAAAGTGATCCCGTGGCTTTAGAAGAAGCAACCAAACACATCATGGATCGGATGACGCAACTCTTGGAAGAGTTGCGTGGTGAGAAGGCCCCGGCGGTCAGATTCGATGCACGCAATTCAGATCTTCCGCGCACCGGGAACTTCCTCAAGGGAAGACGACGACTGAATCGAAAGAAGGATTAGGTGAGAGTCTCGATCCTCGGCGCTGGTTCTTGGGGGAGCACTCTCGCTCTTGTTGCAAGCGATGCTGGTCAGGAGGTACTCATCTGGGGTAGGAATCAAGAAGTCGTCGATGAGATCAATGTGCATCAGACCAACAAGGGATTTATCGGTGATGTTCGACTTCCATCAACACTTCGAGCAACGACCAATATCGAAGAGGCTTTCGAAGGCGCCGACCTCATCACCCTTGCGATTCCGGCGCAGAGTCTTCGTACCAATCTCGAAGCGTGGAAAGGCATTTATCCGAGCGCTACACCGACGGTAAGCACACTGAAGGGAATCGAAGTATCGACCCATTTGCGGATGAGTGAGGTCTTGCGTCAGGTGATCGATATCGATGAGACGAAGGTGGGATTCATCACCGGACCGAATCTTGCTGGCGAATTGGCGCTGAGGCAGCCTGCTGGTGCAGTCTCTGCATCGACCGATCGCGAGACATCTAAGCTGATCGCGTCAGCATTCAAGACGCCATATTTCAGGGTCTACACCTCGAGCGATCTCTTGGGTTGTGAGTTGGCGGCAGCGCTCAAGAATGTGATCGCACTTGCCGTTGGAATCGTCGTCGGGATGGGTTTCGGTGAGAACACGCAGGCGATGATCATCACTCGTGGTCTCAACGAAGTGACTCGACTCGGCGTAGCACTGGGCGCAGATCCTTTGACCTTCGCGGGTCTTGCTGGGATGGGTGATCTCGTCGCAACCTGTCAGTCATCGCTCTCGCGCAATCGCTCCTTCGGTGAGGCGATTGGTAAGACAGGCGATCTTCATCTCGTCCGAGAGACTTCAGGAAAGACGGTCGAGGGTGTGGCCTCATCAAGCGCTGTGGTCGAGATGGCTCACATGGTCGGAGTCGAGATTCCGATCATCGAGGCGGTAGCTGAGGTGGTCTCTGGCAGGATGTCGCCTGCGCAGGCGCTTGCTACATTGAGCGAGATCGATACCGGAGAAGAGATTGATTTGAAGGGTATCGAGTAGATGTTCGAGAGGATGGGTGCGTGAAGCCACACATTGCCCTCATCTGCGGCGGCAAGAGCGCGGAACACGAGATTTCGTGTCTCTCAGCCCTCGGCATATTCGAGGCGATTGATCGAGAACGTTATCGAGTCTCACTCTTTGGTATCACTGATTCTGGCGAAGGCTTCATCGAGCTCACCAGTCGAGATCAATTCGATCGCGATCTCAATGGCATCCCAATCGTGCCGAAGAGTGGCAAGAAGGTAGAACTTCCTTCCGATATCGATCTTCTCTTCCCAGTCCTGCACGGCAGCAATGGCGAAGATGGCGTCTTCCAAGGTTTCGCAGAGTTCATGCAGATCAACTACTTAGGCGCTGGTGTCCTTGCCTCCGCATTGGCGATGGACAAGTCACGAGCGAAGGAGATCTTCGCAGCAGCCGGGTTACGAGTTGCGAAAGGTGTAAGCATTTCTTCCAGTGGGGAAGTAGAGTCACTCGCACTGACCTTGCCACTCTTCGTCAAGCCTTCACGTGGTGGATCGAGTCGTGGCACCCAGAAAGTGAAGGAGAAGAGCCAGTTAGGGCCTGCGATCGATGAAGCACTGAAGTTCGACTCCACTGTCTTGGTGGAGGAAGCGGTCAAAGGACGAGAACTCGAGTGTGCAGTCCTGCAAGTGGAGGGAAAGGTACGTACATCAGTCGTCGGTGAGATTCGAGTCCTTGGTGGGCGTGAGTTCTATGACTATGAGGCGAAGTATCTTGACTCAGCGACCGAGTACTTGGTTCCTGCTCCCATCCCCGACGAGATCTCGAAGGAGATCCAATC
>JBJTGO010000089.1:0-14222 GCA_046093985.1 Actinomycetota bacterium | reverse complement strand
TCTCTATACGAGGGAGCCAACTCACCTTTTACATGCGAAACGACTGCTTCGATCTCTCGCTCGGAGACATATGCACCCTGGATTCGCACTGGCTTGCTTGCACCCATAGGAAGGAAGAGCCCATCGCCTTGCCCGACAAGTTTCTCAGCGCCCGGAGAATCCAAGATGACGCGTGAATCAGCGAGGCTCGATGTCGCAAATGAGAGACGGGAAGGGACATTGGCTTTGATCAGTCCAGTAACGATATCGACGCTTGGTCTTTGGGTTGCGATGACAAGATGAATACCGGCAGCTCGCGCCAATTGAGTGATACGAACAATCGAGTCTTCTACTTCTTTCGCTGAGACCATCATGAGGTCTGCCAACTCATCGACAATCACCAGGAGATAGGGATAAGGCTCGAGTGGTCGATCCGCACCTTCCTTGGCTACGAGTTTTCCTGAGCGGACTGCCTTGTTGAAATCGTCAATATGTCTGAAACCATAATTCGAGAGATCGTCATAACGAATATCCATCTCTCGAACCACCCATGAGAGTGAGTCGGCCGCCTTCTTCGGATTGGTGATGATTGGAGTGATGAGATGAGGGATTCCTTCATAGGCATTGAGTTCGACCCGCTTGGGATCGATGAGAATCATGCGAACATCGTTGGGTGTCGCCCGCATCAAGATCGAGGTGACGAGAGAGTTGATCATCGAGGACTTACCTGCTCCTGTAGCACCTGCCACCAAGAGATGCGGCATCTTGGCCAAGTTGGCACAGATGTAATTGCCCTCAACATCCTTGCCAAGGGCTACCAACATCGGATGGTGATCATTTCCTGCCACCGCTGAGCGAAGTACATCACCTAGCGCGACGATCTCTCGATCGGAATTAGGGATCTCAATACCAACGGCTGACTTGCCGGGGATGGGCGAAAGGATCCGCACATCTGGACTTGCGACTGCATAGGCGATGTTCTTGGCAAGCGCAGCGATCGCCTCGACTTTGACCCCTTGTCCGAGTTCAACTTCATAGCGAGTCACGGTCGGACCGCGCATGAATCCCGTCACTTCGCAATCGATATCGAACTGCGAGAAGACCTCTCGCAATGACTCGACGACTTCCTCGTTCGCCTTGCTCTTGCCCTTACTCGGCGGGCCTTGCCTTAGAAGATCAGGGCTTGGCAACGTGTAATCATCATCAGGGGCTAGAACAAGTTGGACCGGGCGAGGTTTTGCCGTGACGGCGGGGTTCTGATCCGGCGTGAAACTCTCAGGTACCTCGACCTCCTGAGTGAACTCCTCGTCGAAACTCTCCTCATCAAGATCTTCTTCTTCGTGATCGAAACTCTGAACCAGGGGCGTCTCAAAAGGAGGGGTATCTGAGATCTCAAACTCTTCGCGCTGTGCGCGTGCTTCCTGCACCTTCTCTTTGGTGCCCAACACAAAGTCGCGCATCCATCCGAAGACTCGCGAGACTGGAGTTCCGGTGACGATCAGGATGGAGAAGAGGAAGATCAGAATAAGTATCGGGTAAGCAAGCACGGGAGTGACGAGTGCGACGAGCGGGGTCGCAACAAGATGCCCGATCCATCCCCCGCCATCTTGGATGGCGCTCTTCCCAGTTCCGATCGAACCATTGACGAGATGCATCAGACCCGTCGATGAAATGATGAGGAGGAAGGAGCCAAAGATCACTGTCGGCTTGATCTTCTCATTCGCCGCAGTTTTGAAGAGTGCGAAAGAGAAGTAGGCGAAGACGATCGGAGTGGTTACCGCCACCTTGCCAAAGACGCCATAGAAGATGTCATGAACGACTCGGCCGAATGCATTATCAAGTTGCCACCAGGTGGTTGCAATAGCAAGGAGTGTGACGATGAAGAGGAGAAGGGCAAATCCATCCCGCTGATGTGCCACATCCATATCCTTGGCAGAGCGAGAGATGACGCGGACCGCGCTCCCTAAGGTTTTTGCGATCGCTCGCCAGGTAGCACCGATCGCAGCAGTGATTCCGCCGGTGACTGCTGCAAGTGCTCCGCTTTTCTTCTTCTTTGCCATCGCGGGTTACCCTAAATCAGAGCAAGAAAGGCACGAGACAGGCGCGCCGTCATACCTCGATCACGACGGGGACGATCATCGGTCGACGTCGATGTTCTGCGCCGACCCAACTTCCTACTGTCTTGCGAACTACTTGTGAGAGTTGATGAGTTCCATTGATTCCCTCATTGACCGCTTTGCCCAACGCAGCTTCGATCCTTCCGGTGACTTCATTGAAGAGCGCTTGATCCTCTGTGAATCCACGTGCATGAATATCTGGTCCGGCAACAATCCTGCCATTCTGAGAATCGATCACGACGATGACGGAGATGAATCCTTCTTCTCCCAGGATTCTTCGATCCTTGAGCGAGGCTTCGGTGATCTCACCAATGGTTTGACCATCGACATAGACATAGCCGCAAGGAAGCGCACCTGTGACCTTCGCTTTGCCATCGACGAGATCAACGACGACGCCGTTCTCGATCACCATAGCTTTCTTGTATTCGAGACCACACTTGATGGCAAGGTCTGCATTCGAACGCATATGACGCCACTCACCGTGGACTGGGACGACATGGCGCGGCTTGACGATGTTGTAGCAATACATCAACTCACCTGCAGCAGAGTGACCCGAGACATGGACCAGGGCATTTCCCTTATGGACGACTTTGGCACCAAAGCGGGTCAGCTCATTGATGACGCGATAGACGGAGTTCTCATTTCCGGGGATCAATGACGAGGCGAAGATGACGGTGTCGCCTGCTCCTACTTTGATCTGGTGATCGCCATTGGCCATACGAGAGAGCGCAGCGAGTGGCTCCCCTTGCGATCCGGTACAGATCAAGACCACGTTCTCACCATGATCCTCAAGTTCTCGCTCGTCGATCATCGTATTCGGCGGAATATGGAGGAAGCCAAGCTCATCCGCGATCCCCATGTTCTTGACCATGGAGCGACCGATAAAGACGACCTTGCGTCCATGGGTAGCAGCGATATCGATCACTTGTTGGATGCGATGTACATGCGATGCAAACGAAGCGACAATCACTCGCTTCGTCGTCCCACCGATGACTCGATCGAGGACCGGCATGATCTCTCGCTCCGAGGTCGTAAACCCTGGGATATCGGCATTGGTCGAATCGGTGAAGAAGATATCAACGCCCTCTTCTCCAAGACGTGCGAATGCTTGCAGATCAGTGGTTCTGCCATCGAGTGGCAATTGATCCATCTTGAAATCACCGGTATGTAGAACGAGGCCGGCACTGGTTCTGATCGCAACCGCCAACGCATCTGGGATCGAGTGATTGACCGCGATGTACTCGAGATCGAAGACACCGACCTTCTCGCGCATCCCCTCCTTCACAACCCGCGTATTGGCCTTGATCCTTCGTTCCTTCAATTTCGACTCGGCGAAAGCGATGGTGAGTTTTGATCCGATCACCGGGATATCACTTCGCTCCTTGAGCAGGTATGGCAGAGCGCCAATATGGTCCTCATGTCCGTGAGTGAGGAAGATGGCTCGGATATCTCCTAAGCGATGTCGTATCGCAGACCAATCCGGAAGAATCAGATCGATCCCAGGTTGGTTCTCTTCAGGGAAGAGGACGCCACAATCGACAATGAGAAGTTCACCACGATGCTCGAGAGCCGCCATATTCCGCCCGACCTCACCGAGGCCACCGAAGGCGATGAAGCGCATACCTCCATCGACAAGTTTCGGAGGGGCGCCAAGATTGGGGTGCGGATGGTTCATGAAATCTAGATCGTGATCCCACCTGCACGAAGATCATCACGAAGTGTGGCGACCTGTTCAGCAGTGGCATCGACGAGTGGCAACCGTACTTTGCCACCAGGAAGTCCAAGAAGTTTCAGTGCGGCTTTAGTCAGGATCGCACCTTGAGTTCTGAAAGTGCCAGTGAAGACTGGAAGGAGTTGGTGATGGATCTGCTGCGCAGTGGCGATATCTCCGGCGAACCAGGAATCAAGCATCTTTCGCAGCGAAGCTCCGACAGTATGTCCGCAGACCGAAACGAATCCGACGCCACCGATGGAGAGGAACATGAGATTGAGGATGTCATCCCCTGAGTAGACCGGAATACCGCTTCTCTTGATCACCCACGAGGTCGAAGCAAGGTCGCCCTTCGCATCTTTGAGGGCGACGATCTTCGGATTCTCCGCAAGACGGACGATCGTTTCACTCTCGATCGCCACGCCAGTTCGTCCAGGTATGTCATAGAGCATCACAGGAAGATCAGTCGCACTAGCCATCGCAGTGAAGTGAGCGAAGATGCCAGCCTGTGGTGGCTTGTTGTAATAAGGAGTGACGACGAGTAACCCATCTGCTCCAGCATTCGCCGCCATCTCGGCCTGTTCGACCGAGTGTGAAGTCTCGTTGTTCCCAGCGCCGGCCACGATCTTGAGTCGACCACCGGTGGCGCTCTTCACGCGCTTGATGATCTCAATTTTCTCTTCATCGCTCGTAGTGGGAGCCTCGCCAGTCGTGCCGTTGACGACGATCCCATCATGGCCAGTGCTCTCGAGATGCGCGGCCAATCGCTCGACGCCATCCCAATCAATAGTGAGGTCGTCCTTGAAGGGAGTGACCATGGCGGTCAGGAGGCGACCGAAAGGAGGCGTGATCTTGTAAGGCGTACTCACAAGCAAAGGCTACTACGGTGCTACTCGACCTGATTTCTCAAATGCTTGATAGGTCAATGGCATGAGCGTGGCAAAGTGCGCTTCCATCTTCTCTGCCACCATCTCGATCTCTCGCTGCGGATAGCTCGGGAAGTGCGAACCTTCCCTTGCGGTGCGAAGTGAGAGGAAGTTCATCAACGCTCTTGCATTCATCGTCACATACATCGAGGAGTAGAGCCCTACCGGAAGGACGGCGCGAGCCACTTCACGAGCGATTCCCGCCTCGAGCATCCTCTGATATCCCTCATAGGACTTGATGTAACTCTCTTTCATCGCCGCAACAAGCACGTCGTATTGC
Organism: Actinomycetota bacterium; assembly: GCA_046093985.1. Taxonomy (GTDB): domain Bacteria; phylum Actinomycetota; class Actinomycetes; order Nanopelagicales; family Nanopelagicaceae; genus SYAN01. Next base: position 9,209 of record JBJTGO010000089.1, on the reverse strand, counting down.
TCATCGGTTCCATCGATGAACTCGTATGCGCCCGTCTTTCCGATCTGTACGAGTTTGCGTTCCTTATTCGGGATGTAGAAGACCGGAAGGAGCTCTCGATAGCGACCACTCTCCTCGTTGTACGAGGCGATGCGATGTCGCATGAATTCACGGAAGACGAAGATCGGTGCCGAGATGAAGAAGGTCATCGATGTGTGCTCGAAAGGTGAACCGTGGCGCTCACGAGCGAGGTAGTTGATCAATCCGGCAGAACGAGCAGGATCCCCATCGATCTCCGCAAGTGACTTCTCCCCTGCTGTCGAGACTCTTGCTGCCCATATGACATCAGCATCATTGGCGCTTGCCTTGACCAACTCGACGGTGACGTCGTCACGAAAGACGATGGTGTGTTCTTTTTCGCTCTCACTCACGGCGTGAAGATACCCAAGAGAGTCTGCGCTCTTGGCGATAGGGCAGAATCTCCGCGTGTCCTCCAAGGTCTTTCGCGCATCGATGGCAGTTGCGATCCCGGTCGGCTTCTATGGTGCAGCCTTCGGCGCCGCTTCGATCAGTGCCGGCCTCAATCTCCTTCAAACCGTTGCGCTCTCCTCGATCCTCTTCTCGGGCGCATCACAATTTGCCATCGTTGGAGTGATAGGAAGTGGCGGCGGTGTACTTGCTGCGATCCTGGCAAGCGCGCTCCTTGGAATTCGCAATGGCTTCTACGCGCTCCGTATGGCTCCACTCTTGGAGACGAGTGGATTCAAGCGCCTCGTCGCTGCCCACATCACAATCGATGAGGCAACTGCTGTTGCGCTCGCGCAGGATCAGAGTGATCGCACCTCAGTACGGAAAGGTTTCTGGTTTACGGGAATCGGTGTCTTCATCTTCTGGAACCTCTTCACGATCATCGGCGCATTGAGCGCATCGACTCTGGAAGATCCAGCAAAGTGGGGACTCGATAGCGCGGTTCCAGCAGCGTTCTTAGCCCTCCTCTGGCCTCAACTGACAGATAAGCGGTTACGGATCATCGCTCTCCTTGCCATGATGATGGCCCTTGCCCTATCTCCGCTTCTCACTGCGGGCCTTCCGATCATCTCTGTCGTGATCATCGCTCTCATTGCGGGGTGGAAGAAGTGAGCGATCAGGCGATCTGGTTGACCATCGCGATCGCGGTGATCGTGATGCTTGCGTTGCGCATCTTCGGCTATCTACTCCCGGCCCATCTCGTGAGCAAAGAGCGCGTGCTGCGCATTACTGCGCTGATCCCAATCGTCCTTTTGGCAGCCCTCATCGCTGTTCAGACGATGACAACGGAACGGGAGATCGTGATTGATCATCGTCTTGCTGGCCTTCTCGCAGGCGCATTAGCCCTCTACCTCAAGCGAAGTTTCTTGACCGTGATGGTGGTCGCTGGCGCTACCGGTGCGCTTTTCTACAACTTCCTCTAGAAGAGGATCTTCTCGAGACCGTAGATAAGACCTTCGTGCTCTCGAACCTTTCGGATGCCGAGCAAGACTCCTGGCATGAAACTCGCACGATCGAGTGAATCATGTCGAATGGTGAGAGTCTCACCGGTGGTACCGAAGATAACCTCTTGATGCGCAAGGAGGCCTTCAGAGCGAATCGAGTGAATAGGAACACCTGCAACAAGAGCGCCTCGCGCACCAGGAATTGCGCTCTCGGTTGCATCAGGCATCAATTCCCTAGCGGAATCCTTTCGCGCCTTTCCGATCAACTCTGCAGTGCGCTTCGCAGTGCCACTGGGAGCATCCACTTTCCTTGGATGGTGCAGTTCTACGATCTCGGTCGAATCAAAGTAAGGCGCTGCCATCTCGGCAAAATGCATCATCAAGACTGCGCCGACACCGAAGTTCGGTGCGATCAGTACCGAGACTTTCTTACCCGAAACCAAGGTTCGGATCCGATCCAATTTCGTATCATCAAAGCCAGTCGTACCCACGACAGCGTGGATGCCGTTGGAGATCAAGAACTCAAGGTTTGCCATCACCGAGTCAGGCACTGTGAAGTCGACGACGACATCCACCTTCTTCTCAGTGAGCGTCGAAAGCGAGTCGCCTAGATCGAGTTCAGCAACGAGTTCCATATCGGAGGCTGCCCGGACCGCCTTGCAAACCTCACTGCCCATTCGGCCTTTAGCACCGAGGACACCGACGCGGATCATCTCTCCGGCTCCTTACCTTCTCTCAAAAAAAACTCTCTTCACTTCCAAGTCCGGTTCAGATCACCAACCGACGAAGGCTTAGATGATGCGTTCGAAAGCCGTTGCTGATTTGAATGGACCTACGATGGCAAGGGTAGGGCTTGCGGCGAGCAACTCGCTAGCGACATCCTGGATCGCTGCGCCATCAACGCGTGCGATCTCTCGGAGGATCTCGTCGAAACTCATCACATGTCCGTAGACCAACTCGCTCTTGCCGATCCTGCTCATTCGAGAGCCGGTGTCCTCTTGTGAGAGGACGAGAGAACCTCGCACCGCACCTTTCGCACGGTCCAACTCCTCGTGAGTCAATCCACTTGATGCGACATCGGCGATGATCCCGCGAATGACGGTGATCACTTCCTTCGCGCTCTGAGGTGCAGTCCCGGCATAGAAACCAAGGTGGCCGGTACCAGAGAATTGTTGGGCGTAGGAGTAGACCGAGTATGCAAGGCCTCGCTTCTCACGGACTTCTTGGAAGAGACGAGAGGACATCCCGCCACCAAGGGCGGCAGAGAGAACGCCGACAGCGAATCGCCGTGGATCATCGCGATCAACTGCAGGTAGACCCATGAAGAGATGCGCTTGTTCGGTCTTGCGGGTTAGTAATCCGACGCGACCGCCGACTGGCCTGAAACTCTCACTCTTTCTGATCTCTGGAGCACTTGATACATCAAGGAAGCCATCTCGAGAGAGTGCTCCTTCAATGAGCGAGACGACCTTGCGATGACTGAAGTTGCCAGCGACGGAGACCACGATCTGATCTGGTCGATACCGGCTCTTGTAGTAGTCGAAGATCGCATCTCGCTTGATCGACTTGATCGTCTTCTCACTTCCGAGAATAGATCTGGAGAGTGGATGCTTGCGATAGAAATCCTCAGCGAAAACCTCATGGACTAAGTCACTTGGATCGTCATCTCGCATCGAGATCTCTTCGAGAACTACTTTTCGTTCGGCATCGACATCCTCAGGGCGACAGAGTGAGGAGGTGATCAGCTCAGAGATCACATCGATAGCAAGTGGAAGATCGGAGTCGATGACACGAGCGTAGAAGCAGGTGTATTCCTTGGAGGTGAATGCATTCATCTCACCGCCGACTGCTTCGATGGATGAGGAGATCTCAAGCGCCGAACGTCGCTTCGTACCTTTGAAGAGTAGGTGCTCGAGGAAGTGCGATGCTCCGGCACTTCGCGCATCTTCGTCTCTGGATCCGACATTGACCCAGATACCGAAAGATGCGCTACGTACGCCGGGGACCGTCTCAGTGACGATCCGAAGTCCGCTCGAAAGGACGCTCCTTCGAAGTGACATCAGTGCTGCGTTACGAAGGTCTACTCAGCTGATTTCTCAGGCAGGTTTGCAGGGACAAGCGAGAGCTTGCCCTTCGGGTCGATCTCTGCGATCTCGACCTCGACCTTGTCGCCGACCTTCATCACATCTTCGATGTTCTCGATCCGCTTTCCACCATGCATCTTGCGAATCTGCGAGACATGGAGGAGACCATCCTTACCTGGTACGAGATTGATGAAGGCACCGAATGCCGCGAGTTTCACCACGGATCCGTTGTACTTCTCTCCTACCTGAGGCACGACTGGGTTTGCGATGGCATCGATCATCTTCTTCGCTGCATCTGCGGCAGTCCCATTTGTTGCGCCGATGTAGACGGTTCCATCATCTTCGATGGTGATCTCTGCGCCAGTCTCATCCTGGATCTGATTGATCATCTTGCCCTTAGGTCCGATGATCGCACCGATCATGTCCTCAGGAACCTTGACCGAGATGATTCGTGGTGCAAGTGGGTTCATCTCATCTGGGCGGTCGATTGCCTCTGCCATCACATCGAGGATGCGAAGGCGAGCCTCACGGGCCTGTGTCAGTGCGCCAGCAAGAACGCTCGCAGGGATGCCGTCGAGCTTGGTGTCGAGCTGCAAGGCAGTGACGAACTCGCTCGTTCCTGCGACTTTGAAGTCCATATCACCGTAAGCATCTTCAGCACCGAGGATGTCAGTGAGGGCTACATATTCCGTCTTGCCATCGACTTGATCCGAGATCAGACCCATCGCGATACCTGCAACTGGTGCCTTCAATGGCACACCAGCATTGAGGAGCGAGAGAGTCGATGCACAGACAGAACCCATCGATGTCGAACCGTTGGACCCGAGCGCCTCGGATACCTGACGGATCGCGTAAGGGAAATCCTCGCGCTTAGGTAGGACTGGGACGAGTGCACGCTCTGCGAGCGCACCATGTCCTATCTCGCGACGCTTCGGAGAACCGACGCGCCCAGTCTCACCCGTTGAGTAAGGCGGGAAGTTGTAGTTATGCATATAGCGCTTCGTCGTCTCCGGAGAGAGAGTGTCGAGTTGCTGCTCCATCTTGAGCATATTGAGAGTGGTGATACCAAGAATCTGTGTCTCACCGCGCTCGAAGAGAGCGGAGCCATGGACGCGAGGCACGACCTCAACCTCTGCTGAGAGTGGACGGATGTCCTTGAGTCCACGACCATCGATACGGACCTTCTCGCGAAGGACTCGTTGACGTACCAACTTCTTGGTCACGGATCGGATTGCTGCGGAGATCTCCTTCTCACGACCTTCGAACGTTGAGGCAAGTTCTTCGGTCGTTGCAGCGCTGATTGAATTGAGTTGCTCTTCACGCTCTTGCTTACCGGCGATCGTCAGCGCCTTCGCGAGTTTCTCCTTCGCTGCGCCCTCGACTGCGGCGTAGACATCATCTTGGTAATCCAAGAAGACTGGGAACTCTGCAGTTGGCTTTGCTGCGACCTTCGCGAGCGCAATCTGCGCCTCACACATGATGCGGATGAACTTCTTCGATGCATCAAGACCTTCAGCGACGACCTCTTCGGTCGGAGCGCTCTGACCACCCTTGATCAACTCGATCGTGTTATCGGTCGCTTCAGCCTCGACCATCATGATCGCAACATCATCACCAGCGATACGACCCGCTACGACCATGTCGAAGACTGCTTCCTTGACCTGATTGTGGTCTGGGAATGCCACCCATTGACCGTCGATCAATGCGACGCGAACGCCGCCGACTGGGCCGGAGAATGGCAAACCTGCGAGTTGTGTCGACATCGATGCCGCGTTGATCGCGACGACGTCATACATATGCTCTGGATTGAGCGCCATCACGGTGACGACGACCTGGACTTCGTTACGCAATCCCTTGACGAATGAAGGGCGAAGCGGACGGTCGATGAGGCGGCAGGTGAGGATTGCATCCTCACTCGGACGTCCTTCGCGACGGAAGAATGAACCTGGGATTCGTCCCGCGGCATACATACGCTCTTCCACATCGACTGTGAGTGGGAAGAAGTCGAATGACTCGCGTGGGGACTTGGACGCTGTCGTCGCCGAGAGGAGCATGGTGTCCTCATCTAGAAATACGACGGTGCTACCTGATGCTTGTGCTGCGAGACGTCCGGTCTCGAACCTGATCTCGCGCTTTCCGAACTTTCCGTTATCGATTACTGCTACTGATGAATGTACTTCGTTACCCACTGATGGGTCTCCTTAATTGATGTTTTCTCTTTCAACCCTCTTTGACGCAGGCGACATCGGGTCGGCTGCATACCTTGTCAGGGCGAATCGCGCATGAAGTGCGCACTGGAAGATGGATCTTCGATCGAAGCACACGGAATCTTTTCCGTGGACCACTACCGAGGACCAATGTTCCCTGGCCTTCGTGTTCAAGACGCCACCGACCAAAAAGGTCTCTGGTTGGTGCTCGTTATTGAGTTGATATTCAGTTGTCAGTCGCGCTTTAGCGACGAATACCCAACTTGTCGATGATCGCGCGGTAGCGATCGATATCGACCTTCGATAGGTACTGGAGGATGCGTCGGCGACGTCCGACGAGAAGGAGGAGACCACGACGGTTGTGATGGTCGTTCTTGTTCGTCTTCAGGTGCTCGGTGATCTGATCGATCCTCTTGGAGAGGAGCGCGATCTGCGCCTCCGGGCTTCCGGTATCCGATGCTGAGGCACCGTACTTCGAGATGAGTTCTTGCTTCTCTGCTGCGGTCAAGGCCATGACTGACTCCTTCTTACATCGGGGGGCGAGGGACCTCGGTCTGCATCACGGGGTCACCGGAATTTCTCGCTATGTCCTTTGAAGGATCCCGCTCTCAACAGATTGCGAGCCCCTCGTGAGGACGCCAAAGGTTACCAGCGCAGATCCAGGGAGTGAAATCGGGCCCCTCCCCTGCGTATTCCAAGCGTTTCAGAGTCGAATGCGGATCAGAGCGTGAGTCTTCGCGCTTCATCGACATCGATACGCATCTGCGTGAGGAGTTGATCGAGCGAAGCGAAGGCGACGGTATCGCGGAGGCGAAATCCGAATTCAATCCGCGCCATCTCTCCATAAAGCTCTAATCCATCTTGATCGATTGCATAGGCCTCGACTTGGACGCCTCGTTCCCCGTTCTCTTTGGGAAAGTGGGGATTTCTTCCCACCGAGATCGCTGCCTGCCATCGATATGTATCAACGGAAAGCCAACCGGCGTAGATACCGTCCTTGGGAACGGTCGCCTTCGCGTCATAACCGAGGTTGGCAGTGGGATATCCGATCTCGCGACCGCGCTTCTCACCATGGACGATCTCGCCCACCAATTGATGGGGGCGGGTCAGGAATTCTGCGGCCTTGACCACGTGACCTTCTCGGATGAGTTCTCGTATTCGAGTCGATGAGATCACATCATCGTCACCCGTGACGAGTGGGACTTCCTCTGTCTCGAACTCCGATCGTGATTGCAACATTGCAACTTCGCCACGTGCCTTTGCACCAAAACGAAAATTCTCTCCAACGATGACATGAGAGGCTTTCAGTTCACCGATAAGGATCTGCTCAATGAACTCCTCTGGAGAGAGTCGGGCAAAATCCTCCGTGAAAGGTGCGATCGCTACCGAGTCCGCGCCGCTAAGGCGAAGCTGTAGGACGCGATCTGCCAAGGTAAGGAGATAACTCGGCTCCTTATCTGGCGCAAGAAGTGCAGTGGGGTGAGGAAAGAATGTCAGCGCGGTGACTTGAGGGTTTCGTTCTCTCGCGCGCTCGATCAGGAGTTGATGCCCTTGATGCACACCATCGAAAATCCCGATCGCAACCGCAGATCCTTCAATCCGCTCGTCACGCCATTGGATATTCACGCCACTCACTCTACGCTCACTTCACTTCTTGGTTTTCGATTCGAGACTCCGGCAAGACCACAATCGGCTGCAATCTTCCATCACTTGGTTTGAGGAGTGCGATCAGATCGCCAAGAGTTCCCACCGCTGCGATCACATCCTCTCTTACACCGCTCTTTCGCACGATTCGTGTTGAGTCCAATTCGATACTTCGTCCGAGTGAGATCTCACGCTGATCTGCAGAGTCAACCTTGTAACTCGCCATGACCCGCGTGATTGCATCGGCAGCGGAGATCACATGGGAAGCCTCGATCTCCTTGCAATCATCGATAGAAAAGGGCTGGGACTCGATTCGGCGCAGAGCGGTCAAGTGTCCTCCGATATCTCGAGCGATGGCGCGGATGTAGGTACCTGGAGAGCAGGTGACATCGATCTCGATCTCATCCTCGCTTTGCCTAACGAGATCAAGGGAGAAGATCTCAACCCTTCTGGCCTTGAGCTCTACCTCTTCACCGTCGCGCACGCGATCGTAGGAGCGCTTGCCATCTACCTTGATAGCGGAGACGCGCGAGGGAACTTGCTCGATCACTCCGATCATCTCGTGCAATTCTCGCTCCACTCTCTTCATCACTTCCGCATCGACAGGATGACTTTCAAGGACCTCCCCAGTTCGATCATCGGTGACGGTGAGAACTCCTACTTTGATGGTTGCGAGATATCGCTTTCTTCCGGCCATCACGTAATCGAGGAGTCGGGTTGCGGATTCGACACCCAAGACCATCACGCCGGTGGCCATCGGATCGAGCGTTCCGGCATGCCCGATCTTTCTCGTGCCCAAGGTCTTTCGTGCCCGGGCAATGAGATCGTGACTCGTGATCCCTTCGGGTTTATCGACAATCAAGAAGCCAGGACGCACCAGTATTCGCTATCTCTGGTCTTACTATCGAGGATGTTTGTAGGGATCGGCTTCGCCGGCAGGTTTCGCGCTCTCTCGGATCTTCGCAACCTCAGCATCATGTCGCTTGACCTCATCGAGTAAGGTCTCGAAATTCGTTGCGCTCTCACCGAGGGCATCTTCGAAGAAGTTGATTGTCGGCGTGAGTCGAGTGCCCAGCGCATGACCTACCTCAGAGCGAAGAAGACCGGTCGCGCTCTTGAGCGCTGCCGATGTCGCTGCTCGCTCCTCATCGCTTCCAAAGACGGTATAGAAGATCGATGCGCTCTGCAGGTCACCAGTGACGCGAACATCTGTAATTGTCACGAATCCCAATCGAGGGTCCTTCACCTTGCTCTCGAGAGCCGAGGCGACGACTTCTTTGATCCGATCCGCGACGCGACCAGTGCGATGTGAGTTACCCATGCCCTATCTCCAAATCCCTAAACCCGAATCCCTAAACCCGCTTCTTCTCGCGGATCTCGAAGACCTGGATCTGATCGCCGATCTGGATATCTTTGAAGGAACCTACGCCGATACCGCACTCGTAGCCCTCTTTGACCTCGGTCGCATCGTCTTTGAAGCGCTTGAGGGATTCGATGCTGAGGTTATCTCCGACGACGACACCTGCGCGTATGACGCGAGCTTTGGCGTTACGGCGAATGAGACCATCAGAGACCATCGAACCTGCGATATTTCCAAATTTGCTCGATCTAAAGATTTCGCGAATCTCGGCATTACCAAGCACAGCCTCTTCATACTCTGGCTTGAGCATTCCCTTTAGGGAAGCTTCAATCTCTTCAATTGCTTTGTAAATAACGGTGTAGAACTTAACTTCGACACCTTCTTGTTCTGCAAATGTGGCAGTTTGTGGCTCTGGTTTCACATTGAATCCAATAATTACCGCGGTTGAAGCCGATGCCAGAAT
>JBJTGO010000088.1:0-25187 GCA_046093985.1 Actinomycetota bacterium | reverse complement strand
GATTGGGCGATGAAGGAGTACGGTGATCAGGCAGTTGTCTGGCAGACCGCCATCAATCCTGTAATCGCTATGGAGTTGATCCATCGCGGCAAATGGAAACCTTCAAGCGGTATCAATGGTCCAGAATGGTTCGATTCGAGGCCTTTCCTTGAACTCCTCAAGGAGTATGGTGCGGAGTGGAAGATTCGCGAGGAAGATCCCAGCGTATGAGCAATGAAGGACGTCGAAGGCGAGCGCTCGTCACCGGGGCGAGCGCCGGAATCGGTGAGTCCTTCGCTCGGCTCCTTGCTCGTGAAGGCTACGACCTCATTCTTGTGGCGCGAGATCTCGAGCGACTCGGTCAGCGACGAGAAGAACTTCTTGCCAAGTATCCGTCGATCTCCATTGAAGTCGTGAGCGCCGACCTTGCAACCGAGAGAGGAATCTCAGTCGTTGAAGAATTGGTGCGATCTGGAATCTCAGTGCTTATCAACAATGCTGGTTTTGGCATCAACAAGAGCTTCACAAAGTCAGATATCGACCATGAAAAGGATCTGCTCTCCGTACTGGTTACCGCACCGCTTCGCCTAACTCACGCTGCCCTCGCTGCAACATCCGATGGGGTTACGAACCCAGAAGAGCAAGAGCTCAAGATCATCAATGTCTCGAGTGTGGCAAGTTGGATCGCGGGCGGGACCTATAGCGCAGCAAAGTCCTACCTCACCGTCCTCTCCGAATCGCTCCACACTGAACTTGCAGGGAGCAAGACGAAAGTGATGGCTCTATGTCCAGGTTTTACTCGAACTGAGTTCCATCAACGCGGTCGGATGAAGATGTCTGGATTGCCGAACTTCCTTTGGATGAGCGCAGATGATGTGACCGCGATCGCATGGCGTGATCTCCATGCCGGAAAACCGATCTCCGTTCCCGGTTGGCATTACAAAATCATTAGCGTTATTGCTAGAACGGTTCCAAGGCCATTGGTCCGTAAAGTTGGGATGAACTTGAGAGCAAAACAGCGCTAGAAGACCCTGAAGTAAAGAGTCTCAGAAATCTCTCATCCATCCTGCCGAGTATTTCCAAGGAATGGAGCGGTGCGACCATTAGCATCTTCCGCTATGAGACGCATTCACTCCATCGCTTCCGCCAGCCTTATGGCAGTCACCTTCTCCCTGCTCGCCGCCCCTTCTGGTTATGCAGCATCCGCAAACGGATCCTGTAACCAAGCGGGACAGAGCACGAAGATCGGTGGCAAGACATTTGTCTGCGCTCAGAATCCGACGCTGAAGGCCAAGAGATTGCGTTGGACATTGAAGGATTGCCTCTCTGCAAACACTGCCTATCTCACATCTGTAAAGAGCCTTGCAGAAACCGAAGCTTCCAACGCGAAGATCCTTGAGACGATTGATGCATCTATCAAATCCCTCCAAGCACAAGTCCCCGTCGACAAGAGTCGCGCTGTGACTGAAGGCGAGAATGCAACACGAAATCGAACACTTGCCGCAGAGAAGACGAAAGAAGCAGAGGCTAAGTTGGCTCAAGCAAAGACTGCAGGGGTAGCGGCGATTCCGACTACATGGACTACGCAGTATCAAGCGGTGATCATTGATCGTCAGATCACTGCGGCAGAGCTCGCCTCCTTAGGTCGAAGCTGGAGTTTGACCACTGATCAAACTGTCCTTGCGATCCAATATCTCGCACTTCAGATTCAGATCAATCAATATGTGAGAGCTGCCGAGCGGTATGAGAAGAACGTCTCCACATACATGAAGACTGAGCAGACCCTTGCCTCAGTGACCTCACAGCGCGACACCACGGTCAAGACTCAAGGTGAGTTGATCAAACTCGCCCAAGACGACGTGAAGACCAACCTTCGAGTCCGTAACACCGTCTGCAAGATCTAACGGAGAACTTCTAGGAGATTACGACTTTCTTCGCGGTCGCTGTGACGCGAAGTTTGCGAAGTGGGCTTCTTGCTGGACCAATCTTCACCTCTCCACTGAGTGAAAAAGCTGCGCCATGATTTCGACAGCCCCAGATATCTCCCTCTTGCTCTACAAGGGTGCCTTCATGTGTACAGCGGAGATCAAGTGCAGTAAAACCATTGCGTCCGTTCGCTGTTCTAACCAGCGCGATCGAGCGACCGCTGACGCCATCGATTCGTACCACGCCACCAACGGATTTCAGGGCTGGGTTCTTGGCAAGAGTGACCTCTACGCGACCGTTACTTAGGACCTTCACACCACTTGCAGCAACTGCGGGAGCTGCCATCGCCCCGAGGGTCAACGTTGCCAAGGCACAGATCGCACCGCGCCTCGTCATCTCGCCCGTGAGTACGCGTTTCTCTGGTGATTGTGAATTCATCTTCTCTCCTGACTCTCGACGAGTTACCCTGAAGGGTGCGACTTTATCCCCTGCTTCGCATTCTCGCTCTACCCATCTTCATGAGTTACATGGGAGTTCGCCTAGTCCATCCTGAGATTTCTGTTCTTGGCGATCTCGTCCTCTTCAACCTGGTCGCGCTCTTCGCTTCCATTAGTGCCTTCGTTGCAGAGAACAACTCTCGATCGATTCGCATCCCGATTGCTGTTGCCATCTTGGCTTGGACGACAGGTTCGACGACTTCAAGTTGGAACGCCTTGATGGCAAGGCCACTTCCAGAGTGGATCGGTGATCTCGGGTACATCTCCTTCTACCCGCTTCTCTTCATTGGACTCATGGGCGCTTTGAGAGATCCTCGAAGCGGAAGTCGTCTCTACATTCTCGATTCCCTGATCATCGCCCTTGGCATCTCCGCACTTCTCTCGATTCTTGCTCTTTCGCTTACCGAAGCTGATGTGAATATCTCTGACTATGAATTGATCCTAAAGAACTTCTACCCGATAGCAGATGTGCTTCTCGTCGCAACAGTCCTTGTCATCATCATGCGATCTGGTTTGAACCTACGAAACCTCGCCATACTCCTTGCGGTCTCGATCTTTACCCTCACTGACATCCTCTTTCTGATCCAATCATCGGATGGGAGCTATCGATTTGGATCCCTGATCGATAGTGGTTGGCTGATCGCCCTGATCTTGATCGCGGAGAGTCAATGGCAAAGGACTTCGGAACGGATCAAGCGAGCCAGCCATCCACTCCTTGCAACGGTGATCGCAGCGATTGGAAGCGGCCTTGTCATCGCAATTGAGGTACTCCTTCCAGAGCGACTCCCCGGCGGTTCGATGTTCCCAGCCTTTGCGACACTCATCCTCGCCTTCATTCGGATGTCGCTTGCTTTGATCGAGGCGCAACGCCTCAATGAAGTGACCATCTTGGCAACCACTGATGAGCTGACCGGATTGGCCAATCGTCGAAAGTTCATCGAAGAACTCTCCTCCGTCAATCGCGGTGATTTCGTGATCCTCATCGACCTCAATGGTTTCAAGCCGATCAATGACAACTATGGTCATGGGGCTGGAGATGACCTACTGAGACAAGCAGCGCTTCGACTCTCTCGCACTTTCGAACGGGATTGGACCTTTGCCAGACTCGGTGGCGATGAGTTCGGACTCCTCGTCCGAGGAGGTGGATCCAAGGAGGAGATCGCCAACTCGATCGCAGCCTCCTTCTCCTACCCATTCCATCTCGCCAACGTAGGCGAGGTAAGAGTCTCCGCCTCGATCGGTGTCGCCGAGGAGGATGGTCGGGGTGAACTCTTGCGGCGTGCTGACCTTGCTATGTACAGCGCGAAGCGGAGTGGCCAAGCGATTGCCTACTGGTCCCACCTCACCTCCTCTGCCAGTAATCTTTCACCGCTCACTGACCGTAGGTGAGCGGAATCGGAGGCCACTAATTGGCTGCAACCTTCACCAACAAAATGTTGGTACTCGGAGCAGGATCAGTCTCACAATGTGTATTGCCGCTTCTGACTGAACATCTTCTTTCAGCGCAACAGATCACCATCATCGATTTCCAAGATAACCGGGAACGCATCGCATCGACTCTCGATAAGGGTGCGACCTTCGTCCAATTACAGATCACTGAAGAGAATCTCGACCAGGTGCTCTCGCAATACCTTGTGGCTGGGGATTTCCTTCTCGACTTGGCGTGGAACATCGATGCCAATGTCATCATCCAGTGGTGCCATGATCATGGCGTCCTCTATCTCAATACCTCGGTCGAAGAATGGGATCCCTATCTAGGTGGATCCAATAGGAATCCGATCGAACGCACCCTCTATTACCGCCACATGCGACTTCGATCGATGAAGTCGACATGGAGTGCAACCGGCCCGACTGCCATCGTCGAACACGGCGCGAATCCAGGTCTTGTCTCCCATCTTGTGAAGAAGGCTCTCGTCGATATCGCCACACGCGGATTGAGTGAGAGCAAAGTTTCCAAGGACGTCGAATCGGCTCTGACCGAAGAGCGTTACAACGACCTTGCTCATCGACTCGGTGTGAAAGTCATCCACATCGCAGAACGTGACACTCAAGTGACCAACCATCCGAAACAGTGGGATGAGTTCGTCAATACCTGGTCAGTCGAGGGCTTCTATGAAGAAGGCATCGCACCCGCAGAACTTGGCTGGGGAACGCACGAGAAGAGCCTGCCGCTGCGAGGCCTCGAGCATCCCACTGGCCCTAAGAATCAGATCTGCATCGCACAACCTGGAGCAACGACATGGGTCCGTTCTTGGGTGCCACACTTCGAGATCGCTGGAATGGTGATCCGCCATGGTGAAGCATTCACAATCTCCGATCACTTGACCGTGCGCGAGGGTGAGCGTGCGATCTACCGGCCAACGGTCCATTACGCCTACTGCCCTTCGAATGAAGCGATCGTCTCGATGAAGGAACTTGAGATGCGTCAATGGCGGATGCATAGCAAGCAGCGAATCATGAATGATGAGATCACCGATGGTGATGATCGCCTCGGCGTGCTCTTGATGGGGCACCCCTACAAGTCATGGTGGACTGGATCGCTGCTCAACATCCACGATTCACGCAAACTCGTACCAAACCAATCTGCAACCACTGTACAAGTCGCATCAGCAGTCTTTGCTGCAGTGGCTTGGGCGATGAAGAATCCAAATCGCGGACTCCTCGTCCCTGATGAGATGCCGTGGCAAGAGGTCCTCGCCTATGCCGAGAAGTACTGGGGTGGATTCCACTCCGAAGCTGCTGATTGGGATCCGCTCAAGAATCAGAACGACCTATTCAAGGGTTGGAACGGTCGTCACTACGACGAGAGCGATCCATGGCAGTTCTCCAACTTCTTGCTCTAACGAGCGCGCCGCTACTTAGGTGGTAAAGGCTTGCTCGCTTTGATCTCTTCGAGGCGAGCAAGCGATTCAAGGCGCTCCTTGGCATGATCGACGATACGTTCTGGGTAACCCTTCGAATAGCCATCAAGCGTCTCCCACGGCTCATGTACTACGTCACCATCGAGATGACGTAGTTCAGGGATGTACTTCTTGATGTAATCACCATCTGGATCAAAGCGCTTACCTTGTTCGATTGGATTGAAGACGCGGTAATAGGGCGAAGCGTCAGTGCCACACCCGGCAGTCCATTGCCAACCGTGAGCATTAGATGCGACATCGAAATCGATCAGGTGCTTGGCGAAGAACCTCTCCCCATGTTGCCACTCGATGTGCAGATCCTTGACTAGGAAAGAGGCAACGACCATGCGCGTGCGATTGTGCATCCATCCGGTCGCAATCAACTGTCTCATTGCCGCATCGACGAAGGGATATCCGGTCCTTCCCTCACACCAGGCAGTGAACTGCTTACCTGGTCTGTCATAACGCATCTTGGTGAACTTGGCGTCGTAGTACTCGCGGGAGGTATGAGGATTGTGATGGAGTACATCGGCATAGAACTCACGCCATGCGATCTCCTTTCGGAAGACCTCATGTCCTTTGGAAGAACCGAGCTTTGCCAGGATCGTTCGTGGATGGATCTCTCCCCAGCGAAGATGTGGGCTCAAGCGTGAAGTACCTTCGATGCCAGGGGTATTCCTATTCTCGCCATACCCTTCGGCGCCCTTGCTCAAGAATGCTTTGAACTTTGCAAGCGCAACAGCCTCACCGGTCGGCGGAAGTTCGATCTCAGTGTTCCAATCAGGAATCTCTTTCATCGCCTTCTTTGGGGCGACCCAGTTTGGATTCTTCGGAGCCGCAACCGGCGCACGCCAGCCATGTGCAGACCAGGCTCGATAGAAGGGCGTGTAGACGCGATAGGGAGTTCCGTCATCCTTTCGAACGCGTCCTGGAGCGACGGCGTAGCCACTTCCAAGCATGGTCAATTCGATTCCTGCAGCAGCGCAATCTGCCTCTGCTTTGACCCCAAAGGGTGCGAATTCCTGGTGACAGTGAATCGAATTCGCTTTGTAATGATCCTTGACGTGGCGGAGTACATCGACGACAGAGCCGGAGATGACGTGGAGGTTCCCATCGAGTGATTGATCAAGTGAGGTGAGTGAATTGACGAGATTCGCGTTGCGATTGGCACCAGCGCGCGATGCGACATCTTGATCCATGATGAAGAGTGGGATCACCTCATCTGATTCGGCGAGCGCAGCAAGAAGAGCTGGATTATCCGCAAGACGCAGGTCTCGGCGGAACCAGAAGATCGAACGCGAAGTCATCTCCGGACTCTAGGTAGCAAACCGATGATTGTCACTTCATGAGGTTGAGATAAGGCGATAGATCCCTATCGCTGGGCCATCGGAGGCGAATCTTCCTCGAGAGATCGAAGGGCCGTAGAGGGTTTCGCCTACTTCACCCACGTGGCCTAGATCCAGCTTGACTCCACTTCGACTCGCGACGATAAGGAGCGACTCCTGCTTCGATTCACGTAAGAAAGCGATGCAATCATCGTTGATCTCGACCCAACGAAGGCCGCCATCAGCAAGCGCATTCGATTCTCGTCTGATTCGCACTAGATGTTTCACTTCCTCGAAGAAGTTGAGATCCCATCTCGCTCGAGACCAGTCGATGGTACGACGGGCATCCTCCCCCCAGGCGCCTTTGATTCCAATCTCATCTCCGGCGAAGATCGATGGCACGCCAGGATAGGTGAGCAAGAGACCCATTCCAACGAGATGACGCCTCACATCATCACCAACCACATTCCTAAATCTCGCTGTGTCATGCGAATCAAGTAGGAGCATCGATGAGACGAAGTTTCGCCACGGGATCATCGCTTGGAATCCCCTCAGCGCTGCGACGAGTTGTCCACCGGTAAAGGAAGGGACTTCAACCGGAACACCGAAGAACCCGTACTGAGTCTGCGGTTGTTTCTTGAGCCATCCCCAGATCGGTCGCATGAACCCTTGGTAATTCATGGTTCCGTGCCAACCGAAACCATCCAAGTCATGCGGGAAGTGATCGGCATTCTCAGCAAGAAGCCAAGCATCGGGATTGACTTCATCGACAGCGGCACGGACTCCGCGGATCACCTCTTGGTTGATGTCCTCGCCTCGATAACGCCCGGTCATATTCCCGACATCGATTCGCCAGCCAGCCATCGAGAAGGGAGGTTGTAACCACTTCTTCACGATCGAACGCTTTCCGGAGAACATCACATCGCGAAGTCGCTTCGAGCTGTAATTCAACTTCGGCAGGCTCGCTAGGCCCCACCAACCTTCATAGCCATGATCGACGCTCTTATCCCAATAGAAGAAGGATCGCTCAGTTGACTTTCGATCTTGCTTTGCCCGCTTGAGCCATCGATGGCCAGCGCCACAATGATTGGTGGTCAGATCCCCCATGATCTTGATGCCGACCTTCGTTGCAGCGTTGCGGAGTTTGATCAGCGATTGATCTCCACCCAGTAATGGGTCGACATGATCAAAGGAGGAGGCGTCATATCGATGTGTGGAGCGCGCTGGAAAGAAAGGGGTGAAGTAGATCCCATTCGCTCCGAGCTCTTGGATATGACTCAACCTCTCCCGGACGCCATCGAGGTCGCCGCCGAAGTACTCAATTCCGGTCGTCTCATCTCTGCCCTTCGGCAGTTCGTTCCACTCGCGAGGGACGAAACGTTCTGACTTCTCATTCCGGTACTTTCCTGTCGTTGCGAAACGATCCGGGAAGATCTGATAGAAGACGGAGCGACGGACCCAAGCAGGGTATTGCCGCATCGCAAGGAGTTGGAAATCTTCAGCGCTCGTCACATCGTGATCTTGAACTCCGCCTGCGGTCAACCATCGATAACGATCGCCATCAATCAATAGGAATCGATAACTCGTCTTCCTATTGATGATTGGTGCATCAACGCTCCACCACATCTCACCTGAACCAGTGAGTTGATTACCCTCTCTTTGCATCGGAAAGAAACGCGGTTCTCCATCGTGATAGATCCGAAGAACGGCTTCTTTGATCGGAAACTCAGCTCCCACTCGAAACCGGAAAGTGACCTGCTCTCCCAACTTTGGAGAACTTGTGCTCAGATAAAGCTCGCTCCCATCATGGTGTGGATAGTGAGAGAGTGATCGGTTTCGACTCATAGCGCTCTCCTTTCGAAGTGAGAACGAGTGCTTTGACTCGTCGTTGGCCGGAATACTGATTGGGATCCAGATAGACATTGAAAGGTCGATTGAGATCGACGCCAAGCGAGCGCCACTTACCCTCATCTTCGATGAAGAACTCTGCTCGTGCGAGATCCTCACTCTTGACAATCGCGCTCACCTTTTGAAATCCAGTCAAGAAATCCTCTTTCGCTCTCACACCCTCGAGAGTAAGGCGGGTCTCTGTGATCTCACTCTTTGCTTCAAGGACGAGAGTTGAGAGAGGCGGCATCACTACCTCTACTGATGCGCCACGAGAGGTGACCCTCGCTTGACCGAAGATCTGCTTCCATGAGGAGCGAGTCGCTGTAGGGAGAGTGGCCCTCGACGTCTTCGTACTGTTATTGAAGACGACAAGGTATTCACGTGAGGCATCCCGATCTCGTTTGGAGATTGCGAAGATGGGACCCTTCGCCAGGCGGACCTGCATCTGACCATTTGCTAAGGCCGGATATTCACTTCTTATCTTCGCCAGATCCGTCAGATACCTCGAGATGGGGTGGTTCCGCCGGGAGAAAGAGTCGCCTTCTCCAACTGGGCCACTTCCCACTCTCTTCTCGTTCTTCCACATTGCCACTTTGGTTGGGAACATATCTTGGCGGGCACGTTGGTCACCCCCATTCTCAGAGCCTGTCATTCCAACTTCATCGCCGTAGTAGACGACAGGGATTCCACGACTGAAATAGAGAAGAGCATGAGCCAACTTCACTCGAGCGAGTAACTCTGACTCTGAACTCTTCTTCTTGGTATCGATGAGGAATCCAACTCGACCCATATCGTGATTACCAAGGAAGGTAACCAAATTCTGCGCCGAAGAATTTGCTGTGGTGTAGTAGTCGTCATACTCGAAGAGATTGCGGAGGGTCTCTCCGCCAGAACTTGCCGCTGCGTACTCGATCGCGACTCGTTGGAAGGGGAAATCAAGGACGGTTTGGATCTGATTGACGCGGACGAAGTTCATCAATTCCACTGGAACTGTCTCCCAGACCTCGCCGAAGATCGTGAAATCTGGGATTCCATTTGCTTTTGCCTTCGAATCGATCAAAGGGCTCCACCGTTTGAAGAAGTCGTTATCGACATGGCGTGCAGTATCAACGCGAAAACCTACGAAGCCATACCGCTTGATCCACTCGCCATAGATGTCGGCGAATCCTCGATAGACGACCTCGTTCTCGGTTGCAAGGTCATCGAGGCCATAGAAGTCGCCATCTCGCATACAAGAACCCTCGCTCCAACAACTGCGCATATCTCCATAGTTGTGATAGTTGGAGAGATCGTTGAGCCAAGCAGGATTCTTGATCCCTTTGTACTTCTCTGGGATGTAGGCCCTTCTACCCTCGTACCAGACGATATCCCCGGTGTGGTTGGTGACGACATCGAGTACTAATTTGAGGCCCAACTTCTTGGCGCACTCACTCAATCTCTCGAGATCTTGATTGCTGCCAAGGCGTGGCTCCACATTGAGGAAATCGACTCCCCAATAGCCGTGATACCCGGCACCACCTTCAGTCGGAGGTTGTTGCACTACAAGCGGAGTGAGCCAGATAGTGGTGAATCCCAAGCGCTTGAGTCGGAGCAATCCATCATCCTTCTGATCGCTCTCATCACAACTTCCAGTAAGGCCCTTGAGATCACCACCATGAAAGAAGGCGGTATGGGTTGGGTCGTAGCCGGGACCTTGATCATTGCTTGGATCGCCATTGCGGTAGCGATCAGGCATCACGAAGTAGATGACCTCACGATCGAGACCTGTCCGGACCGCATCAATCTGACTTGGGTTCGCTACTGATTGCGATGAAAAGTGGCTTGTGATGATCAGAGCAAGAGCGATGGCAGATACCACCGCAGAGTTGAATCTTGAGCGGTGGCTCATCCCTTGACGGAACCTGCGGTCAATCCACTGACGATGTAGCGCTGCAGACTCAAGAATATGATGACGATCGGGATCGAAGCGATGATCGATCCGGCAGCGAATGGTCCCCAGTTCTCAGAGAACTGTCCGCCAATGAATTGCTGAAGACCGACTGCCACTGTCCTGCTCTCCATATCGACTAAGAAGAGCCTTGCCAAGATGAATTCGTTGAAGGTTCCGATAAAACTCAAGAGCGCGACCACGGCAAGGACGGGGGCTGCGAGTGGAATGAAGATCAACCAGTAGGTCTGTACTGGGGTTGCGCCATCGATCTTCGCGGCTTCATCGAGTTCCGTCGGGATGGAATCGACGAATCCCTTGAGTAGCCAGATGTTCACACCCATCGCACCACCAAGGTAGATCAAGATCAAACCTGCTTGAGTGCCGAGGCCGATGCCAGGCGCGAAGGTATAGACCCGCTCCATGATCACATAGACGGCAGAGAGAGCGAGAATCGCAGGGAACATCTGGATCAAGAGCAGTATTTGGATGCCGGCCTTCTTCCCCTTGAATTTCAGTCGACTGAAGGCGAATGCTGAAGCGGCACCGATCACCACAGAGGTAACCGCAACAAAGGAGGCGATGACGAGTGAGTTCTTCATCCACGTCATATATGGGATTCGCTCATCCGTGAAGAGCAATTTGTAATTGGCGAATGAAATATCTGTTGGAATGAAGGAAGTGATCTTCAGACTCCCACTCTCATTGAAGGAAGTGATCACCACAAGATAGAGCGGGAAGAGAGCGAAGAGACACATGATGATGCCAGTGATATGTCGCCAGAGGTTCTCACGAAGCCACTTGGTCATGCGAAGGTCTCCAATACCTTGGAGCGCTTGACGCCATAGAGCGAGATCGAAGCGACAATGAAGAAGATGATGACAGAGATAGCGCTCGCAAGACCCAAGTCTTGGATATTGCTACCGAAGGCGATCTGATAGGTGTAACTGATCAGGATGTCTGTGGCACCTGCAATCTCACCATCGAGTTGCTGTTTCGGGCCGCCTCCGGTCAGAAGATAAATCAGATTGAAATTATTGAAGTTGAAGGCGAAGGATGCGATCAAGAGCGGTGAGAGGATCTGGAGCAGGAGCGGAAGTGTGATCCGTCTGAAGATTTGCCGTGGGTTAGCGCCATCGATCGCTGCTGCTTCAAGGAGCTCGCTCGGGATCGCTTGTAGCGAGCCGCTACAGACCAGGTAGAAGTATGGGAAGCCAAGCCAGAGGTTGACCAGGATCACCGCTGCACGAGCGAAAGTCGGATCTTGGAACCAAGCAATCTGGCGTCCGATGATTTCATTGACCGCGCCGAACTCGGTATTGAACATACCGCCCCAGATCAGGATCGACATGATGCTAGGCACCGCATAAGGAAGGACGAGAACGGAGCGATAGATGCGACGACCTCGTATCGGCTTATTGAGAGCGAGAGCCAAGAGAAGACCGAAAGCGAATTGTGTGATCACAGTCAGTGTTGCGAAGACGACGGTCCAGACGAAGACCGAGAATAGTGGCGTCCGCACTCGGTCGTCTTGAACTAGCCGGGCAAAATTAGTGAACCAAGCCGGATCTCGCCAACCAGGCTCCAATTTCTCCTCAGGATCATCGATGTTGACGTAGTTTCCATTGCCATTGTCTTCATAAAGGGCACCTGTGATCAGGCTTCGGAATTGATCGGTCGGCTCTAGATACTCCAGGGTCTGGCGAAGGACGACACCGACATTGAGACTTTCGATGGTGAGGAAATACTCACCATCGAACCTGAAGCGAAGTGATGCTGCCTTACTTGATGAGACCTTCCCGGGAGGAAGTGGGATGAAATCTGGCGCCGATTGAGCAACTCCGATCTCATCGATCTCAAGGTTGGCGGGATCGAGAGGGATTCGGTCAGTGACGGTAGAGATAAAGTAGCTCGAATTGTTGATATCAGATGCAAGGAGTGCGAACTCTCCCCTGAACTTTCCGACCACGATATCGAATGCGGTTCCATCAGGATCAGACTCGACGGCAAGAGCCTTGACTCGCTCAATCGCCTCTTCTTTGCTGATGTAATTTCCAGTGCGGTAGTTGTAAGTGGACATCACCACGGTATAGAGGATCGGAGTGATGACGAAGGCAGTGAGAAGGAGGATTCCGGGTAGGAAGAACTTGAGCGGAACTCGCTTTTTGCTGAAGTAGGTGTAATTGAGAAGGATAATCGCGATCGCTAGGAAGAGCGCTATCGCGTATTGCTCTTGAGCGAAGGCGCTCTGAGTGAGCATCAAGAGGACGGCAGTAATCAGCGCCAAGGAGATCGCTTTGATGACGAAGGCGACCTTCCCACGGATCAGCGTCGTCAGCATCGCACTCCTTCGATTCCCAGGGAGAAATCAGACCATAAAGCCGGAGAGGGAACTAGCGTGGAATCTGGTCCCACACTAGTTCCCTCTACCTATTCTTGTTCGGACGTACACGATTCCGTTTCAGGAATCGATTGAGTGATTAGAGATCACCCTTTGCGAGAGCAAGGTTGGCACGATAGATGGCTGCAAGCTTCCTTGCCTCCACAACCGCATCCTTACCGTCGACAAGAACTGCAGTCCAATAGGCAGGAAGCGCATCCCAATAGCTCTTGCCACTAGGACCGTTCAAGACTGCGCCGACCTGAGGGACGCTCGCTGCAGCAGCCGCTGCACCGAATCCCTTCTGACCAGCAGCGACTGATGCATCATTTGCTGCACCCTTCTCAGCTGGTGGTCGCTTCTCGATCTTCTGATAGGCGACTTGACCTTCAGTCGATCCGAAGAAGTCGACGAGAAGTGACTTTGCAGCCGCTTCAACGCCACGTGTCTTTGCGAACGAGGTAAGCATCGCGCCAGAGACTGAACCAAAGGCCTTACCAGGTGCAGTCGCAGTGACTCCTGGAACCGGCATCAAGTTCATGGTGAACCCTTTAGCGGTGTAATCGGTCCACTCCCAGTTTCCGATGATTGCGAATGGAACGGTTCCTGCGAGGAAGTTGTCCTTGCAACCAGCGTCAGATGCTGGAAGGAAGCCGTTACTCTTTCGATCATCCACGAGGTATGTCTTCACGTTGTTTCCGAAGGTTGTCGGGTTGAAGACACGACCTGTGTTGATGCTTCCGTTGGAATTGAAGTAGTAGGCATCTGCACCAAGTGCTGAAGCGATTGAGTGCGCACCCCATGACATACCGCCACCAGCGACGCAGAGACCAGCCTTGAGGCTCTTGGAGGTCTTGTTCGCCTTGTAGAAGTCGACCATCTCACCGAAAGTCTTTGGCGCTGTGGTGACCAACTTGGTGTTGTAGATCATCGCAACGTTATTGACGTCGACAGGGATTCCATAGAGCTTGCGCTTGTAGGAAAGATCGTAGAACTGGCTTGCACTGAAGCGTCCACGCTGTGATGCGGTCAGAGTTAGCGGTGCCAACTTGCCGTTCTTGGCAAGAGTTGGGACCCAGTCATTCGCACCGACGACGATATCTGGACCAGTGGTCGCAGTTGCCTTATCGATGGCATCCTTGAGCGCATCGAAGTTTGCGAATGCTCTGACGGTGACGGTGTAGCCAGTCACCCAGTTAGTCTTCGCCTTCAGCGCTTCACGGATATTTGGTCCACGGGTCTCATCAGCCCAGACAACGATCTCAGTCGCTGCACTTGAAGGGACAGTGAAGATTCCGGCACCAAGCACAGCCGCTAACGCGACTGCAAGTGTCTTGAATCGAAACATGTTTCTCCTAATTTCTCTCACGTGAGAAGGTTCACCACCGACGATGGCGGATGGCATATTTCACTCCAGAATGGGCAAAACCGCCATGTGGCACCTGGCGAGGCGCGGGGGTGAGAGGGCGCTATATCCGGATCGTTATAAAGGCTTCTCTTTCAGAAAAGTCACTTATGGAGCTGGCTGACCGTATCGTCCCAACCCTTGACATCCTCAGGACGTCTTGGCCCCTTGCCGATGTAACGAGCCGATGGTCGGACCAAGCGTCCAGTCCGCTTCTGCTCCAAGATGTGCGCGCTCCATCCCGCCGTACGGGCTGAGGTGAACATCGAGGTGAAGAGGTGGGCAGGGACCTCGGCGAAGTCGAGGACGATGGCGGCCCAGAACTCGACATTCGTTTCCAAGACTCGATCCGGATAGCGCTCCTGCAATTCAGCAAGAGCGGCCTTCTCCAACTCAAGGGCGACCTCATAGCGAGGCGCACCCAACTCCTTCGCAGTTCGACGAAGCGTGCGAGCACGAGGATCCTCAGCGCGATAGACGCGGTGACCGAATCCCATCAAGCGCTCCTTGCGATCCATGATGCCCTTCACATATCCGCGCGCATCACCGTTCTTCTCAACTTCTTCGATCATATGAAGTACACGTGATGGGGCGCCGCCATGGAGAGGGCCTGACATAGCACCGATTGCACCAGAGAGTGAGGCAGCGACATCAGCACCGGTTGATGCGATGACTCGCGCCGTAAAAGTGGATGCATTCATTCCATGCTCAGCAGCAGAGACGAAGTAAGCATCGATTGCTCGAACATGCTTGGGATCTGGTTCTCCACGCCAACGGATCATCATCCGCTCGACGACTGTATGTGCCTTATCGATCTCAGATTGCGGAACCATCGGTTGCCAGGTTCCACGCGCTGATTGTGCGACATATGAGAGAACCATGACTGATGCGCGAGCAAGATTGTCACGCGCCTCCTCATCAGAGATATCAAGGAGTGGCTTCAATCCCCACGCAGGTGCAAGCATTGCGATCGCAGATTGCACATCGACTCGGACATCCCCGGAGTGGACTGGAAGTGGAAAGGGTTCAGCAGGTGGAAGACCGGGATTGAATTCATCATCGACGAGAAGGCCCCAGACATTTCCGAAGGTGACGCGTCCGACGAGATCCTCGATATCGACACCGCGGTAACGGAGCGCGCTACCTTCCTTATCTGGTTCGGCGATCTCTGACTCGAATGCGACGACGCCCTCTAGACCTGGTTTGAAATCGCTCATGACGCTCCCTTTCCGGATACCGCCCTATTCTCTCCATCACGTACCGCCAAGACAAACCCGAGCTAGTGACGTTAGATACACCCATGGATGAAGACCTTCGCCAACGCCTCAAAGAGATGAGACGCAGTTATGGCGAAGCGGGCCTTGTCGAGGATCGACTATCCGACGAGCCATTCACTCTCTTCACAGAGTGGCTCCACGAGGCGAGTGAGAATCCATATATCGTCGAACCCAATGCCATGGTCCTTGGCACGAGTGATCTCACCTCACGCACGGTGCTCCTCAAGGACATCACAAGCGAGCGCTTCACCTTCTTCACCAATTACGGATCACGAAAGGCTAGGGCGATCACGGCTGACCCGCGCGTCACTCTCACCTTCCCCTGGTATCCAATGGAGCGCCAAGTACTTGTGATCGGACGAGCAGAGCGCGTTGCAGAGTCAGAGTCAGATGCCTACTTCGCATCGAGACCCTATGGAAGCCAGATCGGTGCATGGGCAAGCCATCAATCAGAGCTACTCACCTCTCGTCAAGAACTTCAATCTCGCTTTGAAGAGCTCTCTGCGAGATACAAGGAAGGTTCGGTGCCAAGGCCACCGCAGTGGGGAGGCTTTTCCATCACACCTGAAGAGATCGAGTTCTGGCAAGGCCGTCACTCACGACTCCACGATCGAATCCGCTTCACGCGTGATGGCAATCATTGGCAAAGGGTGCGCCTCAACCCTTGAACTACCTCTAACCTTTCCCTCATGTCCGATTCCGCCGCGCCAGAGAGCGCAAAGAAGATCATCATCCCCGACTCGCTCAAACCGAAGGACGGTCGCTTCGGGTGTGGTCCTTCGAAAGTCCGGGCTGATGCGCTCGCATCTCTCACCTCCGAAGCGGCTTCGATCATCGGCACCTCGCACCGACAAAAGGGCGTCAAAGATGTGGTCGGTCGAGTACGTAACGGTTTGAAGGATCTCTTCTCACTTCCCGACGGCTATGAAGTGGTGCTCGGAAATGGCGGTTCGACCGCATTCTGGGATGTCGCCACCTTCGGACAGATCGAGAAGAAGTCGCAACACTTGAGTTTCGGTGAGTTCTCCTCCAAATTCGCATCCGCCGCCAAAGCGGCTCCATTCCTTGATGACCCTTCTGTGATCAAGGCAGAGCCTGGCTCACATCCGCTTCCGGTAGCGGAAGCCGGAGTAGATGTCTACGCGCTCACCCATAACGAGACCTCAACCGGTGTCGCGATGCCGATCATCCGACCGAAGGGAAGTGAGGGCGCACTCGTTCTCGTCGATGCAACCAGCGCTGCTGGAGGCCTTGTCGTATCTGCCAAAGAGTTCGATACCTATTACTTCGCGCCACAGAAGTCCTTCGCATCCGATGGTGGCATCTGGTTGGCGCTGATGAGCCCGGCTGCGATCGAACGTGCCGAGCGGATCAAAGCAAGTGAGCGATGGACTCCTGCATTCTTGGATATCAATATCGCGATTGAGAATTCGCGCCTTGATCAGACCTACAACACACCGGCTGTTACCACGCTCTGGCTTCTAGCGAAGCAGATCGAATGGATGAATGCCAACGGCGGTCTCTCTTTCGCTGCCGGAAGAAGCGCAGAGTCGGCTCGGATCATCTATGGCTGGGCGGAGAGAAGTGCTGTCGCGACTCCTTTCGTCACTGATCCAGCGATGAGATCAAGTGTGGTTGCGACGATCAATTTCGACGAGTCGATCGATGCCCTCGCAGTTGCAAAGGTATTGCGTAGCAATGGCATCGTCGATACTGAGCCATATCGGAAATTGGGCAAGAACCAACTTCG
Organism: Actinomycetota bacterium; assembly: GCA_046093985.1. Classification (GTDB taxonomy): domain Bacteria; phylum Actinomycetota; class Actinomycetes; order Nanopelagicales; family Nanopelagicaceae; genus SYAN01. Next base: position 7,931 of record JBJTGO010000088.1, on the reverse strand, counting down.
CGTCGGGATGTTCCCAGCGATCGACCCATCAGATATCGAAGCACTTACCCAATGCATCGACTTCGTCATCGAAGAGATGGCTCCTTGAGCAAGGGTGAATTGAGCAGTAGCTTCAAACGCGACGGGAAGTTCTGGTACGTCGCATCCCAACTTGGGATCATCGGGCTCTTCATGGGTGGCTTCGGACCCGCTCAACCTCTCCTGCAATCCGATCAAGGTACGAGCGGACTTGTCGCAGGTCTTCATGGCACCGCGCTTGGTCTCTCAGGTCTGATCGCCGGACAGTTCAATGCCCGCATGGTCCATCGATTCGGTCGCTTCACCACCTCGTGGATCGGAATGGCAGTCTTCCTCTTCGGAGTTTTCTCGATAGCAATCCTTGATCGACCATTCTTGACCATCACGGCAGCGGCCTTTGCAGGTTTTGGTATCACCACCATGATCAACAACTCGGTGACCTTCCTCAATGATTCTCATCCAGAACATTCGGCGATTGCAATTTCGCAAGCCAACGGATTCAACTCAACGATGTATCTCCTTGGCACGATCTTCATAGGAACTCTTGCCTCTCTGGGGTGGGGTTGGAGATGGGGCTTACTCATCACTCTCCCACTTGCTCTCCTTGCCTTTCTCTACTCCAAGGATCATCGTGGTGAGATCCATGAGATCGACGATGCGGGACCACAACGCGGACGACTCTCGAAGCGCTATTGGATCGGGTGGATCGGTTTCACATTCGCCATCTCAGCAGAGTTCTCCACCGTCTTCTGGGCGGCCAAACTTCTTGGCGATCGCTTCGACCTCTCAAGTGGAAGTGCTACGACTGCAGTTCTATGTTTCGCAGCTGGTATGGCACTTGGTCGATGGTTTGGAGTCTCAACGTTGCGTGCGATCGATATCGATCCACGCACACTCTTCTTCGTCACATTGCAGCTGGTCGGATTCCTGCTCTTTTGGCAGGTTGAGAACTTCGCCCTTGCACTGATCGGACTCTTCGCAACCGGTCTCGGAGCGTCAGCGCAATTCACCCTCTTCTCAACCAGGCTGATCAGATTCGCAAGCGATAAGCCCGACCTTGCCATCGGAATCAGCGCTTGGGGAGCGGGACTTGCGATCGGTTTCGCACCATTCCTGGTCGGAGCGCTCTCAGATCATGTCGGTATCTACACCGCGTACTGGGTCGTGCCGATCTGCATCATCTTGGCAGGGCTCACGCTCTTGGTTCGCTCAGATCACACTCCTTCTCGTCACTTCTCGTCGTAGGTAGTCTCCAAGACATCATCGACGGCATAACTCTCTGGATTTCCGATCTTCTCTTTGAGGAAGAGGTAGGTGACAAGTCCTGCCAATGCAGTGATCCCGCCACAGAGCATCATCGTCCATTGGATTCCAATGACTCCTGCAAGCGCGCCCAAGATCGGAGAGCCGATTGGTGTGCCACCGAGGAAGACAGTGAGATAAACCCCCATCACTCGACCACGGATCACAGGATCGGTTCGCACCTGCATCAACGAGTTCGCAGTAATCATTGTCAAGAGCGCGATGAACCCGGTGAAGGGAAGGATGATCGCGTAGACCGTGAAGTTCGGAGATTGTGAGCCGATCATCAACGCACCGCCGAATCCCATCACACAGAACATCACTTGCTTAGGAGTTCGCTTCTTCTCGAACTTGGCGCTCACAAGCGCACCAGTGAGAGAGCCAATTGCCAATATGCTTCCTAAGGCCCCGAAGACCTCGACTCCAAGACCGAAGACTTTGGTGGTCATAAGCGCGTTATAGATAGCGAAATTGAATCCGAATGTGGTGGCGAAGAAGACGACGATCATGGTGCCGTAGAGATCAGGTCTTGCCCGTATGTAGGCAATCGCTTCGCGGACCTTGGAATTGATATTCGGCTTCGCTTCGATGAAGAGCTCGTTCTCCCTGATCGCATAGAGCGAGGCGACGACTCCTAGGAATGAGAGCGCATTGAGAAGGAACGAAGGACCGGTACCGAAAGCCGCGATCAGGAGGCCCGAAAGCCCGGGCCCGATTAGTCGAGCCGCGTTGAAATTGGCTGAATTGAGGCTCACCGCATTGGGAAGGTCTGCCTTTCCGACGATCTCACTTGTGAAGGCCTGTCGAACTGGAGCATCGAGCGCTGACGCAAGTCCTAGCGTGAATGCGAAGAAGAAGACATGCCAGAGTTGGATCAAGTCGGTGAGGATCAAGATGCCGAGTGCGAAAGATGAGATGAAGCCACCGAGATTGCAGTAGATCAAAACACGTCGCTTATTGAATCGATCCGCCATCTTCCCGCCCTGCATGGAGAAGAGAAGAGCTGGTGCGAATTGAAGACCAGTGACGATACCGAGATAGAGAGAAGAACCCGTCAGTTCAAGAACGAGCCAATCTTGGGCGACGCGTTGGGCCCAGGTTCCGATGTTGCTGACCGCGTTGGCTGGGTAGAGGATGCGATAATTGCGATGCTTGAAAGATCGCAATGTCGCCATGAAGCCACCCTATCCCTTCATTGAAGAATGCATTCACCCAAGAGCAGCCAACCGAGACCAACCATCACTTACGAAGAGTAGAATCAGAACATGCGCGAAGCGATCATCGTGATCTCAGTAGGAATCGTCGGATGGGCGATCTACTTGGTCTTTGCTCTTGCGAGCAATGCAGACTCTAAAGCGATCTACACCGCATTCATCGGAATCATCCTCGGATTCATCGGAATCCGTTACACCATCCGTCGTGGACGGCGCGAGAAGATCTAGTTCGTTCCTTCGATCTGTCCTGCGATTCCGCGCAAGACCTTCGCTACTCGAGCAGCTTCTGCCTCATTCGGCGCGCGACCATGTCGAAGGTTGTTGCCGACGCGATCGAGCATCTTGATTGATTCCTCGATGAGAATCGCAAGATCCTCGGTATTACCCCGAGAACCTGAGATTGATGGAGGTGCTTCGACGACGCGCACTGAGAGCGCTTGTGGTCCTCTACGACCTTCAGCGATACCGAATTCCAACTTCGTCCCTGGCTTGAGAGTGGTGACACCTTCTGGAAGAGCCGAAGCAGCGAGGTAGACATCCTCACCCTCATCGGAGGAGATGAAGCCGAATCCCTTTTCCAGACTGAACCATTTGACGCGACCGGTAGGCATAGCGATCTCCACATCTTGTCCGTTAGGTGTCGTAAGCGACTGGTTTCTCATCAGCGAGAGCTGGTCGATGATCCCGTGGCCGGAGGTTCCGGGCAGAGGGCGAGTTTATCGCCTCCCTCTACTGAGTGGAAGCGGAATTTCTGGCGAGCGCTAGACCAAGACCTCAGAGTGCGCGCCGCACCCGTGATCGACCGAGACGACGCGGCCATCCTCAGGCGAAATTCCGTTAGCACAAACGCCAAAGGCCTGACGAAGTGAACCTGCGATCGGAATGAAGAAACCACAACTATGACATGGAAGTGGTGCCGCCTTAGCGATCTCTGCTTCCGGACCATGCTCACCTTCATACCAGCGCTTGCTCGCCTGATCGCGTCCTTCAATCGAGAGCACTCGCGCTCGTCCGATGCCGTTCTCCCAAAGCAGTTCCGGTGTCAGAAGATCCAAATCCTCATCGTTGGGAAGAAGTGCGTAACCAGGTGTAAGCCGAGCATCATCGGGTTCGGTCGGCACGAGATCTCCGACTCCGACATCACCCTTTTGAAGTCGCTCGCCATAAGGAATCCACTTCGGTGCCAGCAAAGAGTCAGGTCCTGGAAGGAGTACGACATCACAAACTATCGGCGCATCGCCTTCGATCTTGCTCACTGTGACCGCCCAGCGCCAACCCTTATAACCAGCGAGCGCGCTGACGAAAAGATATGTTGCGATCTCAGGCTGTTCGTGCTCGATTGAGATCAAGTCCCCGACGCGCGATGCATCACCAGAGTCTGCGATAGCAGCCTCGCGTGCGAGCGAAGTCGCATCGAATGGATCCTTGATCATGCCCCCATCATAAATGCAAAAGCCCCCGAGGTTTACGGGGGCTTTTGTTGTAGATCTGAGAGATGTTATCGAACTAGAAGTCCATATCTCCGCCGCCTGCACCAGCAGGAACTGCTGGCTTCGGCTCTGGCTTGTCAGCGATCACTGCTTCCGTCGTGAGGAAGAGCGCGGCGATTGATGCAGCATTCTGCAACGCTGAACGAGTCACCTTCGCTGGATCGATGATTCCGGATTTGATCATGTCGACATACTCACCTGTCGCGGCATCGAGACCGAAGCCTGGCTCAAGGTGACGTACCTTCTCGACGATGACTCCACCTTCGAGACCTGCATTGACTGCAATCTGTTTCAGTGGTGCTTCGACTGCGAACTCGACGATCTTCGCGCCAGTTGCCTCATCACCGGAAAGCTTCAACTTCTCGAATGCCTTCTTGGATGCCTGAAGTAGCGCGACGCCACCACCTGAGACGATGCCTTCTTCGACCGCTGCCTTCGCGTTACGAACTGCATCTTCAATACGGTGCTTGCGCTCCTTGAGTTCGACCTCGGTCGCAGCGCCTGCCTTGATCACAGCGACGCCACCAGCGAGTTTCGCAAGGCGCTCTTGGAGCTTCTCGCGATCGTAATCTGAATCGGAGTTCTCCATCTCAGTGCGGATCTGATTGACGCGACCCTTGATCTGGTCCTCATCTCCTGCACCTTCGACGATCGTGGTCTCATCCTTCGTGATGACGACCTTACGAGCACGTCCAAGGAGATCGACAGCGACGTTCTCAAGCTTCAAACCGACCTCTTCTGAGACGACGGTTGCGCCAGTGAGGATCGCAATATCTTGCAACATCGCCTTACGGCGGTCACCGAATCCTGGCGCCTTCACCGCTGCGGAGCGGAAGGTGCCACGAATCTTGTTGACGACGAGCGTTGCAAGCGCTTCACCTTCGACATCCTCAGCGATGATCGCAAGTGGCTTACCTGCCTGCATCACCTTTTCGAGGATTGGGACGAGATCCTTGATATTTGCGATCTTGGAATTGGCGATCAAGATGTAGGCATCCTCAAGGACGGCCTCCATGCGATCTGTGTCGGTAACGAAGTATGGCGAGATGTAACCCTTGTCGAAGCGCATACCTTCTGTCATCTCGAGTTCGAGACCGAATGTGTTGCTCTCTTCGACGGTGATGACGCCTTCCTTGCCGACCTTGTCCATCGCCTGAGCGATCATCGCGCCGATGGGGGCATCTGCTGCAGAGATCGCAGCGGTCGCCGCGATCTGCTCCTTGGTTTCGACATTCTTCGCCATCGCGGAGAGTTCTGCTGAGATCGCCTCGACAGCCTTCTCGATTCCACGCTTGAGTGCCATCGGATTCGATCCGGCGGCGACATTTCGAAGTCCTTCACGGACGAGTGCTTGTGCCAAGACCGTAGCGGTGGTGGTTCCATCGCCTGCGACATCGTCGGTCTTCTTCGCTACCTCTTTGACGAGCTCGGCGCCGATCTTCTCCCATGGGTCATCGAGTTCGATCTCCTTGGCGATGGAGACGCCATCGTTGGTGATGGTCGGTGCGCCCCACTTCTTCTCCAAGACCACATTGCGGCCACGAGGTCCGAGGGTCACCTTCACCGCATCGGCCAAGGTGTTCATGCCACGCTCAAGTCCACGGCGGGCTTCTTCATTGAAGGCAATCATCTTTGCCATAGTCGTGCCACTCCTCTATTAAGTGCTCTAACTACCTACTGAAGGGGTCCGGGCGGCTTATCACTCCCACCCGACGAGTGCTAACGCGAACCCTATGGGGCGTATTCCCGAAGCTCAAATCGGGCCAGCAGAGTGAGGGGTTTAGCGGTTGGAGTGGCGCTCAGCAAGGCGTGCTTCGCGCATCCGGCGAAGGCGCTTGACCAGCATCGGGGCCGCAACCAGGGCCTCGTCGCGATCGATCAAGTGATTGAGGATCTCGTAATAACGGGAGGGCGATATTTGGAAGAGCTCGCGGATCGAGCTCTCTTTGGCGCCGGCATACTGCCACCACTGCCGTTCGAATTCCAGGATCCGACTTTCGAGTTCGCTCAATTGTCCATCCCCGGCAGGAAGGTTCAATGCTGGATCCGCCATAGTGCCTTCACCCTATATCTAGCGCTACGAAAAGTTGTGGAGGTTAGCCGAAGAGGACTTTTCGTCGCCCACTTCGAACGATGTTACGGAGCATCGTCGGAAAGACGAAGGCGTGGAAAGGAAGGATGAGGTACCAATAGATCTGTCCACCAAGTCCTCGAGGTGCGAATGATGCCTCTTGCACGATCTCGGTCTTATCTCCGACTCGCTTGATGCGAAACTCCAACCACGCTTTACCCGGAAGGATCATCTCGGCGTAGAGGCGAAGTCTTCGCTCATCACCACTCTTCTCGATCGCTTCGACGCGCCAGAAATCAAGGCTCTCTCCGACGCGCAAGGTCTTCGGATCGCGCCGTCCGCGACGAAGTCCTACACCACCGACAAGTCGATCGAGCAATCCTCGGAGATACCAAAGGAAATCAGCACCATACCAACCGCGTTCGCCACCGATCTCCTCGATTGATTCCCAAATCTTCTCGAGCGGCGCATCAGCGAGAACCTCACGATGGTCGTAATACATCGACTCCCCTGCCCACGAGGGATCGCCCTGAGCTTTCTGCCATGGCGCAGTCGGCGCCGTCGCATCCGACCAACGCGTCTCAACTTGATTCTCATTGGTGCGAGTAAGGGCAAGTTCAATCGCAGTCGAAACATTGATGAGCCCTTGCGGTGGTTTCGGGATCAATGAATCGATCGACTTATCTGGATCTGCGACGACTTCATTGATTAAGGAGCCAACGAGTGGGCGTGCGAGTTGTGTCGGAACTGGAGTAACGAGGCCGATCCAAAGGCTTGAGAGTCGTGGCGAGAGGACGGGGACTCGAATGATGATTCGTTTCCGTAGCCCTGAGAGTTTCGCGAACTTCTGCATCATCTCCGCGTAAGAAAGCACCTCTGCTCCCCCGATATCGAAGATCCCCGCTACAGGCTTCTCAAGTTCTGCTGCGTGGGTGAGGTACCAGAGCACATCGCGGATCGCTATCGGATGGGTGCGATTGGAGACCCACTTCGGTGTGGTCATGATCGGAAGGCGATGGGTGAGGTGGCGGAGCATCTCAAAGGAGGCCGAGCCAGATCCGATGATGATGCCAGCGCGAAGTTCCATTACCGGAACTTTCCCCGATGCCAAGACCTCACCAGTATGGGCGCGCGATGAGAGATGTTTGCTCATCTTCTTATCGTTCGCGATTCCACCAAGATAGACGATCTGACTTATCCCTGCATGTTCCGCAGCATCAGCGAAGACCTTTGCCATCTTCTCCTCGATGGCGTCGAAATCTGGACCTACACCGATGGAATGAAGGAGATAGAAGGCGGTGTGTACACCTTCGAGCGCTGCGCTCACATCATTGAGGTTCATCGCGTTACCTTGGAAGACTTCGACTTTGGAACTCCATGGCAGGTCTTGGATCTTTCTGGCATCACGGACCAAGACACGGACATCGAGTCCATCGGCGAGAAGGGCGCGAACGAGTCGACCGCCGACATAACCTGATGCGCCAGTAACGAGGACACGGCGGGCAGTAGTCATATACATAACAGTAGACTCCGGCAGTGAAGACGGAAAGCCGAGATCAATCTTTGAGACCGAAGGTCGTCATCCTTGGCGCAGGTTTCGGTGGTCTTACTCTGGCAAGAAGACTTGCGAAGCGTGCTTTGGTCACGGTGATCGACCGCCATAACTATCAAACCTTCCTTCCACTTCTCTATCAAGTGGCGAGCGCCGGGCTTGCAGCCGATCACATCGCACATCCGATCCGTGGCGCGCTGCGAGGACTTGGTGTCGAGTTCCGGATGGGCTCTCCTATCGCAATCGATACCCAGCGAAAGACAGTCAAACTCGATAGTTCAGAA
>JBJTGO010000087.1:0-1118 GCA_046093985.1 Actinomycetota bacterium | reverse complement strand
CGCGCCAAGACCGCGATTGGCCCGATCGAGATCCTCTTGGAAGTCGACCTCGACTGCGAAGAGATCCGAGATATCCACCGGGAGCACTTTGAGGCCGTCTCGCTCGATCGCAAGCTCTAATCCACGTTCGAAGTAGTCGCCTTCTTCGCATGCGATCAAGTGCTTGAGTAGTGAGGCCTTATCTCGACTCGAGATGAAGTTGATTCCTACCGCTTCGCCGAGCGCACCCTTGACAGTCTTAGAGAGTTCCTTGATATTGCCACCTGTATCGACTGTGTACTTCACCTCTTCATCTCCAACAGCTGAGGTGTTGACCGATACGAATGAACGATCCTCATCGACATACTTCTTCAGTCGATCCAAGACTTTCGCATCGAAGACGACATCACCATTGAGCCAGAGGACGCCACCATCGAAACTGGAAGCGAGCGCTCGCATCAAGCTCTTCGAAGTGTTGGTCCGGTCATACTCCTCGTTGTAGATGAAGATGGACCTGGGAAATGATTCCATGATCATCTCCATCTTGAATCCAACCACGATCGAGATGCGGCTACTCTCGCCGAAGACACCGTGGATGTTCTCAATCTGCTGTTGCATGATGGTGCGACCATCGACAAGAGGTGTGAGTGGCTTTGGGAAAGGTTTACCGAGGCGCGTTCCCATTCCTGCTGCGAGGATCGTTACCTGGTAATTCACTCGTCTATAGTATCCGACGTGAAATTGATGATTGACGAGAGAACATCACTCGATTCCATCATTGAAGAGTTTCGCTCTGCGGATAACGATCTCATCCTCGAAGAATCCGGAGTCCAAGTCCATCAGCCTTATCTCGATGAACTCGTCGACTTCCCACATCGACAGAGCGCTGCGCTTGTTGCAAGTGGCAAGGATTCCAAGATCAATGACCTCTTCGTACGTAACAAACTGATCCGAAGCGTTCGCACCCATATCCACTCATCGCCCGCAGCAAATCGCCGTTTCGTCGGCGTAATCCGCCTCAGTCTCAATCAAAGGAGTGAGATTCTCGCCGCCCTCATAGAAGGTAAGGACAATAGATTCGCATCGATCCCGCTCCTTGATCTCATCCTTCTTCTCTTAGTCCGTAACGCAATCGCAGT
>JBJTGO010000086.1:0-5863 GCA_046093985.1 Actinomycetota bacterium | reverse complement strand
CTTGCCACTCGGCGAGGTGATGGTCACCTTCGGCAATTGCGCCTTACGCATCTTTCGCATCTGGGCGGTATCTGGGATCAGATACTCGACGGCTAAATTCTCACCAGCGCGATGGAGGAACCGGACATGACGGACGGCTTGCTTCTTTCGATCCTTGAAATCAGCGCTCGAGAAATCAGCGTAGACGGCATAGGAAATGGTGCCGTCGATGATGATCGGAGAGGCGGTTACCTCCCTTTCGGTGGCAGATAAGCGAAGTGGGATATGTGCATGAGCGCTCTCACCAACGAGCGTGAGCGGAATTGCGAATGAGAAAAGTGCAATCAGTGCACGGAGCGCGAAAGATGCTCGCTTAGTCCGTGCTCTCGCCGAGGATCGAGACGCGATTGTTCGCAACCGAGATGAATCCGCCATGGACATTGAATGTGGTCTCACTTCCATCGGTCGCTTTGATGCGCACCGCACCATCAGCGAGTACACCGAAGAGTGGGGCGTGATTGGCCAATATACCGATATCACCTTCGAGGGTGCGCGCTGAGACCATGCTTGCATCCCCACTCCACACCCTCTTCTCAGGTGAGACCAATTCGACTCGAAGTTGCGCCATGGGTCTTAGGCCTTAGCCAACTCCGCTGCCTTGCGCTCGACATCATCAAGGCCACCGCACATGAAGAATGCCTGCTCCGGGATGTGGTCGTAGTCGCCATTTGCGAGCGCATCGAATGCTGCGATCGTCTCGGAGAGAGTGACGAAGGATCCATCGATTCCGGTGAAGACCTTCGCGACGAAGGTGTTCTGCGAGAGGAAGCGCTGGATACGACGTGCACGACCGACGAGGATGCGATCCTCTTCGGAGAGTTCATCGATACCAAGGATCGCGATGATGTCTTGTAGATCCTTGTAACGCTGCAGGATCTGCTTGACCCGGTTCGCGACGCGGAAGTGATTCTCACCGATGTAGCGCGGATCGAGGATGCGTGAGGTGGAATCGAGTGGATCCACCGCAGGATAGATACCAAGCTCGGAGATCGGACGAGAGAGAACCGTCGTCGCATCGAGGTGGGTGAAGGTGGTGTGTGGCGCTGGGTCGGTGATGTCATCGGCAGGGACATAGATCGCCTGCATCGAAGTGATCGAGTGACCGCGGGTTGAGGTGATGCGCTCTTGGAGCACACCCATCTCATCCGCCAGTGTTGGCTGGTAACCCACGGCTGAAGGCATACGACCGAGAAGAGTCGAAACTTCAGAACCTGCCTGGGTGAAACGGAAGATATTGTCGATGAAGAGGAGAACGTCCTGCTTCTGCACATCGCGGAAGTACTCCGCCATGGTGAGCGCTGAGAGCGCAACGCGAAGACGCGTCCCTGGTGGCTCATCCATCTGACCGAAGACGAGTGCGGTCTTGTTGATGACGCCAGTCTCGGTCATCTCCAGGAAGAGGTCGTTACCTTCACGGGTTCGCTCGCCGACACCGGCGAAGACGGAGACGCCACCGAAGTTCTCAGCGACGCGATAGATCATCTCTTGGATGAGAACGGTCTTACCAACGCCTGCACCACCGAAGAGACCGATCTTTCCGCCCTTGACGTAGGGCGTAAGGAGGTCGATGACCTTGATTCCGGTCTCGAACATCTCAGTCTTCGACTCGAGTTGGTCGAAGTCAGGCGCTTGGCGATGGATCGGCCAACGCTCCTTCACATCGAGTGAGGCAGTTGGCACATCGAGTGATTCACCGAGTGCATTGAAGACGTGACCCTTGGTGACATCACCGACAGGTACGGAGATCGGGGCGCCGCTATCTCGCACCTCGACACCACGGACCATTCCGTCAGTTGGCTGCATCGAGATGGCGCGGACCAGGTTGTCGCCGATGTGCTGCGCTACTTCGAGGGTGAGCGTGCGTGCGCTCCCTCCGAGCGTCACTTCGACTGTGAGCGCGTTGTAGATCGGTGGCATCGCATCGGATGGAAATTCGATGTCGACGACCGGACCGATGACGCGTGCGACACGGCCTGTGGCGGTTTTCGTGGTCATTATTCGCTCCCTGCACTAGCTGAGGACAACGCATCCGCGCCGCCCACGATTTCACTGATCTCTTGGGTGATCTCTGCCTGACGAGCCGCGTTGGCTAGTCGGGTCAATGACTTGATGAGTTCATCTGCATTATCTGTTGCAGACTTCATCGCACGACGACGCGCAGCGTGCTCGGAAGCAGCGCTCTGCAACATCGCGTTATATACCCGAGACTCGATATAGCGAGGCAGAAGTGCGTTGAGCACCTCTCCTGCATTCGGCTCGAATTCATACATTGGCAATAGACCGGTTGGCGCTGGCCCATCGCTCTCCACCACCTCGAGCGGAAGCATCCGCTTCGAGAATGGGATCTGTGTGATCATCGACTTGAACTCGGTGTAGACGATGTGGAGTTCATCGACACCTCCGAGGTCGACCTGGGCATCCTTCAAGAATGCGGTGATCAACTCATCCGATACTTCCTTGGCATTGGCGTAGGAAGGATTGTCGGAAAAGCCGGTCCATGAGTTGGTGATCTTTCGATTACGGAACTTGTAGTAGTTGACCGCCTTGCGACCTACGAGATAGACGCTCACCTCAAGGCCGCGTTCGCGAAGACCGTTGATCAAGCCATCGCCTTCCTTGATCGCTGCGCTCGAGTAGGCACCAGCCATTCCTCGATCCGCAGTGATGATCAAGACCGCTGCTCGCTTCGGGTTTAGAGACTCCGAGGTGAGTGGGTGATCGGTATTGGAGAAGGTAGCGATCGCAGAGACGGCGCGGGTCAACTCATTCGCATACGGGGTCGATGCAGATACTCGCTGTTGCGCTTTGACGATGCGCGAAGCTGAGATCAGCTCCATGGCACGCGTGATCTTCTTGGTCGCTTTGACCGAGCGGATACGCCTGCGATAGATGCGAAGTTGTGCGCCCATGATCTACTTCTTGAACCTCGTGATCTGCTCTTGAGCATCAGGACCTTCGGCAGCAACCTCTGCCTCGTTGACCTTGGCAGCGCCAGAAGCCGAGAACTGCTTCTTGAATGCCGTGATGGCATCGGTCATCTTGGCGACAGTGTCGTCACTAAGTTCCTTGCTCTCAGCGATCACATCGAAGATCGCCTTCCGCTCGCGCGCGATGAAGTCCAAGAACTCCGACTCGAAGCGGCGGATATCGACGAGTGGGACATCATCGAGCTGGCCGGTTGTTCCCGCCCAGATCGAGACGACCATGCGCTCGAGTGAGAATGGGCTGTACTGACCTTGCTTGAGAAGTTCGACAAGACGTGATCCACGCTCGAGCTGTGCCTTCGATGCAGCATCGAGATCGGAACCGAAGGCTGCGAAAGCCTCCAACTCACGGAACTGAGCGAGATCGAGACGAAGACGTCCAGCGATCTTCTTCATCGCTTTAGTCTGCGCGGAACCACCGACGCGGGAGACTGAGATACCGACGTTGATCGCAGGACGCACGCCTGCGTTGAAGAGGTCGGTCTCAAGGAAGCACTGTCCGTCAGTGATAGAGATGACGTTGGTTGGGATGAATGCGGAGACGTCATTTCCTTTCGTCTCGATGATCGGAAGTCCGGTCATCGAACCGCCACCGAGTTCATCGGAGAGCTTGGCGCAACGCTCAAGCAGGCGTGAGTGTAAGTAGAAGACATCGCCTGGATAGGCCTCGCGACCTGGTGGACGACGAAGAAGGAGTGAGACCGAGCGATAGGCCTCTGCTTGCTTGGAGAGATCGTCGAAGACGATCAAGACGTGATCGCCGCCGTACATCCAATGCTGACCAATCGCAGAACCGGTGTATGGAGCGAGGTATTTGAAGCCCGCTGGATCTGATGCAGGTGCTGCAACGATGGTGGTGTACTCCATCGCGCCCGCCTCTTCGAGTGCGCCCTTGACCGATGCGATTGTGGAGCCCTTCTGACCGATCGCAACGTAGATGCACTTGACGCGCTTCTTCGGATCCCCTGACTTCCAGTTCTCGCGCTGATTGATGATGGTGTCGATCGCAACGGCAGTCTTTCCGGTCTGACGATCGCCGATGATCAACTGGCGCTGACCACGACCGATAGCAGTCATCGCATCGATCGCCTTTATACCGGTGGCCAATGGCTCCTTCACTGGTTGGCGCTGGACCACGGTCGGTGCTTGAAGTTCGAGCGCACGAGTGGTCTCTGCCTTGATCTCTCCTTTGCCATCGATCGGACGACCGAGCGCATCGACGACGCGACCTAAGAACGCATCACCAACAGGAACCGAGAGGATCTCACCGGTGCGACGGACGGTTGTACCTTCTTCGATACCGGAGAACTCACCGAGGATGACGACACCGATCTCACGGACGTCGAGGTTGAGTGCGAGGCCGAGGGTGCCGTTCTCGAACTTGAGCAACTCATTGGTCATCGTCGAAGGAAGTCCCTCGACTCGAGCAATGCCATCGCCAGCCTCGACAACGGTGCCGATCTCATCGCGTGAAGCGGCGCTCGGGTCATATGACTTAACGAAATTCGCTAAGGCATCCCTGATCGCCTCTGGCTTGATCGCGATATCTGCCATGGTTCTCCCTCTTTCTCTTCTCTTCCTGAAACTCTTCTTCTAGTTTTCTTCTTCTTCGAATCTGAAATCTCTACCGTACTGCTCGGCCAGCCAAGGACCGACTAGCTTCCATCAATCGATTGACGACCGTGCCATCGATCAGCTCATCGCCGATACGAACTGAGATGCCACCCATCACGAGTGGATCGACCTCAACATCGACACGGATCTTGCGACCCAGCGCTCGCTCCAAAGCGGCACCAAGGCGCGAGAGTCTTTCGCCATCGAGTCGCACTGCGCTCTTGACGTGAGCGACGGTGCGCTCCTTTCGAGCGAGGATCACTTGGCTGTAGTGCGCCAGAGTGCGCTCGACATTGCGACCACGGAGGGATCCGACCATCATCTCGAGTACCTTCGCAGTCGATCCAGAGATCGCTCCTGCGAAAAGTGAAGCGATCAACTTCTGCTTCGCTTCGATCGAATACTTCGAATCATTGAGACCCTGACGCAGATCCGATGAGGAGGAGATGCTTCGGACGATGGCGAGGATCTCGCCCTCCAATGCATCGCTCTCACCAGCAGCTTCCGCTGCGATCGCAAGGGCTTCGATGGTGATCACTTCGATCGCATCTGTGAGATCGCTCCCGCCAGACCAACGAAGCGCTGCGGCCTGCTCGACCAAGGAAAGTGCACTCGGTGAAACCACTTTCCCAAAGAGGTCTTTGACCAAGGCCGACTTCGCATCGGAAGTTCGGGCTGGATCGGTCAGCGCGCGGCGAAGACCCGAGGAGGAATCAAGTGCAGCGCGAGCGGTTGAAAGATCAGCTGTAAGGGCGAGCGCATCTGCTGCGCCCTTTGACTTCAGTGATGTTTCGACTGCAACACGGAGGGCAGCAAGGGATGCCTTGCTAGAACCTGTCAGTTCATGCGTGCTCATCGTCTCGCCTCCTTACCTCTCGTTGATTCCGATTACCAATGACTACTTATTACTTCTTGCTCTTCTCGAGGTCCTCAAGGAAGCGATCGACGATTCGTGTCTGACGGACATGGTCATCGAGCGCCTCACCGACAATCTTCGATGCCAACTCCGTCGCAAGCGCACCAACTTCGTTACGAAGTGAGGTCACAGCTTGCTGACGTTCGGCTTCGATCGTCGCCTGGGCAGCCTGAGTGATCCGAGCAGCCTCTTCTTGAGCCTTGGCGCGCATCTCCTCCAAGATCGCCGCACCTTGAGTGCGAGCCTCTTCTCGGATCGTCTGCGCTTCGCCACGAGCATCAGCGAGTTGCTTGGTGTACATCTGTAGCGC
>JBJTGO010000085.1:0-7911 GCA_046093985.1 Actinomycetota bacterium | reverse complement strand
CCTCTTGGCGGGATCCGAAGGTTCCCGAAATCTGGATCGCTACCGATGCCTCTGGAAGGTCGATGGAGAAATTTGCCACCTTCGAGACGACAAGGAGTTTGATCTCTCCGGTTCGAAACTTCTCAAAGAGCCTCTCTCGCTCTTTGATCGGGGTCTCACCTTTGATCACAGGGGCGCCGAGGTCAGCTGCGATCTCATCGATCTGATCGATGTATTGCCCGATGATCAAGACTTGATCGTTCTTGTGATGTTCGGCGAGCGCCTTCGCGACATTCTTCTTTGTCATCGTTGTGGAGCAGACGCGATATCGCTCCTCTTGCTCGGCAGTCGCGTAGGCAAGTCGCTCATGATCGGTGAGCGTCACTCGAACCTCGACGCAATCAGCTGGAGCGATATAACCCTGCGCTTCGATCTCCTTCCACGGGACATCGAATCGCTTTGGACCGATCAGTGAGAAGACCTCACCTTCCATCCCATCCTCACGGACCAATGTCGCAGTAAGTCCCAACCTTCTTCGGGATTGGATATCGGCGGTAAAGCGAAAGATCGGCGCGGGTAGAAGATGCACCTCGTCGTAGATGATCAATCCCCAATCCTGCGCATCGAAGAGATCGAGGTGTGCGTAGACACCTTTCTTCCGTGTGGTCATCACTTGGTACGTGGCGATGGTGACCGGGCGGATTTCCTTCTTCGCTCCGGAATACTCGCCGATCTCATCTTCGGTAAGAGTCGTGCGACGCAACAATTCATCGCGCCATTGACGGGCAGCAACTGTGTTGGTGACCAAGATCAGAGTGGTCGCTTTGGCCATCGACATCGCGACAGCACCGACGATTGTCTTACCGGCACCGCATGGCAATACGACGACGCCAGAACCTCCATGCCAGAAGCCTTCCGCTGATTGTCTCTGATATTCCCGAACCTTCCAGCCATTCTCCTTGAGGGCGATCTCATGTGCTTGTCCATCCACATATCCGGCGAAATCTTCGGCGGGCCATCCAAGTTTGAGGAGCGCTTGTTTGAGGTGACCGCGTTGTGACGGATGGACCGCAATCGTCTCGCTATCGATCCGCGCCCCCAACATCGGAGCGACCTTCTTTGATCGTGCCACCTCGGTTAGCACTGCAGTGTCAGTGGTGATGAGAACGAGGCCATGGACCGGATGCGATTCGATCCGTAACCGTCCATAGCGACCCATCGTCTCTGCGATATCAACGAGGAGTGAATGAGGAACGGGATAGCGCGAGTACTTAAGGAGAGTGTCGATCACGCCTTCAGCGTCATGACCTGCGGCGCGAGCATTCCAAAGCCCTAGTGAGGTGAGTCGATAGGTATGGATGTGTTCTGGGGACTTCTCTAGTTCAGCGAAGGGTGCGATCGCCTTACGACATTCATCGGAGCCAGGATGATCGACATCAAGCAAGAGGGTCTTATCGCTTTGAACGATAAGTGGACCCTGCGTGGATGGATCAGAGGACATTCTCGCGAGTCTACTTGAGCAGGCGCCTTAGCATCTCGGCGACCAATTCTGAGCGTTGGATCAGACCATCAGCGCTGACCCATTCATGTGCAGCGTGTGCACCATCGCCAATCGCACCAAGGCCATCGAGGGTTGGAGTGCCTACAGCTGCGGTGAAATTGCCATCGCTTGCGCCACCAACCGCTGCATCCTCTAGGTTCTCGATACCGACTGCTCGTGCCGCTTCCTTTGCGATCTCATAGAGCGATGCGCTCATCTTCGGATCCATCGCTGGGCGATTGATACCACCGCTCACTTCGATGGTTGCCTCTCCGGTTGCAGTAGCAAGATTCCCGGCGAGTGATTTGATCGCGCTATCGACGCGTTGCTGTTCTTCGGAAGAGAAGGCTCGGACATCGATCTCAAGTTTCGCCTCAGCAGGAATGGTGTTGAGTGTGGTTCCAGCATGGAAGGTCGTTGGTGTTACTGAAGTTCCGACTTCCATCTTCGCAATCGCGCTGATCTTTGGCAGAAGAGATGCGAGTGCGATCATCGCGTTGATCCCCTTCTCCGGCTCAAGGCCTGCATGTGCAGCCTTTCCGATCGCAGTGATGCGATACATCGATGTCCCTTTGCGGGCAGTCTTCACCTTCCCGTGGATCGCAGATTCAAAGACGAGTGCGTACTCGCATTCGCGCGCCGCCTCTTCGATCAACTCTCGTGATGCAGCGCTTCCAGTCTCCTCATCGCTCGTTGCGAGGATATGGATGCCATCACGATCTTCGAGCGATGCGACCGCCATCACCGCTTGGACGAAGCCGGCTTTCATGTCATAGGTACCGGGACCACGGAGGTGATCTCCCTCGATCGCCCAGCGCGGCGTAAAGGAACCCTTCGGCCAGACGGTGTCGAGGTGACAGAGCATGAGGATTCGCGGCTTTCCGCTCTTCCAGGAGAGCGTCGGATAACCCTTCACATCCTTGATCTCACCGGGAGTGGAGAGGAGTTCGGTGATGATGCGATTCGCCTCTGCGACGACTTCCTTACATGCTGCGACATCTTCCGTCGGAGATTCGATCTCGACGAGGCGTCGGACGAGTTCTATCGCCTCTGCTTTCGATCTCTTCACGGGCGCAGTAGCCATGTCGCTATCTTGCCATCACTCTAGGGGTGCGACCCCGGTGATTCGTGCGATCTTGAAGGTGGCGAGCTCTTCACTGCTGTGATCTCGCGCCAATAGGTTTCCCATCGCGATCTGGACCGGATCGATGATCTTCTGCGTCACCGAGCCATTGGTATCGGCATATCCGATCATCACGCTGCTCTCGTCTGCAACAACTTGGCGCAAGATAGCGAGAGTTTCATTTGCACTCGTCCGTGGGATCTCTGCGAGAGTGGTCTTACTTCCGCTGACGCGATCTCCGGCGCGCATCGCCTTGATCGCTGCAGAGATGATGGCATCACTGGGTGATGGATTCTCCGCAATCGCTCTCGGTATCCGCGCTCGACTCTTGGAACGAAGTTGTCTTGGTGCGGTGATCACGACTCCGGATTGGTTCTCAAGAGAGGGCAGGTAACCTGCATTACGAAGATCCTCGATCAGATCACTGCTCTCAACTTCGGAGACCAAGACCTGAGGCGCGATCTTTCGAAGCCGTAGATTCTCAAGGCGCTTATCTTTGGTGATCGCGAGGATCGTGGTCTCATCCTCGCAGCGGATGAAACTCTGTGCGATACCTACACGCAGTTGTCCATGACGCCGTGCAATATCTGCGATCAAGTACTCGAGCGGTTGTGGGATGGGAGTGCGTGAGACTTCGTGGAGGAAGGCCTTGATCTCATCACCGGTATGGCCATGATCGAGACCTCTCCTGATCGAACTCTCGGTGAAGCGATAGACGGTGGCGTTGCCGCGGCTTTCAATATCGGCGAAATTCGAGAGCCTTCGGGAGAGATCGATGGTGAGCGGTCCCGGTGCGATCGCAGTGTTGTCAGCCTGAACCAGGATGTGATCGATCGGTGGTGGTAGCGATGCATCGATCTGGAGTGAGTCCATCTCCTTCAAGAAGCGTGCGCCAAAGGGTGAGAGTGCGCCACGTCCGGTGATACCGAGCCACTCTGCCTCTTCGATCGTCCACGCGGTGAACTCACGATGCAATGGCGCGCTCTTTCTCGTTGGCGCTAGCCAGTCGATCCAACTCTGCACCTTCGAGTGATCGAGAGAGATCTCGGGATTGGATTCGAAGACTGAGAGGATCACTCTCCTCATCCGTGCCGCCCAGATCCGATCGAGTTCGCTTCCGAGCGGAGTGATTCCTTTGCTATCTGCGCGACGTACCAAGCCTGATACTCGAGATGTAGCGAGCCATAGCGATGCGATCTCTCGCCATCGAGACTCCGGAGTCTGGCTCTGCCAGATATCGAATTGCGCAGAAGGCAGGATTCGATCATCTCCTTCGATTGAGATCAATCCGGCAAGAAATGCGAGTTCTGCGATGAAGGCCGCGAGATCCTCATCGACACCGAGGTGCTCGGCAGTCTTCTTGAGATCGCGAACCCCAAGACCACCGGTCTTGAGTGCGCGAGGTGTCTCCTCGGACCAAAAGTCGAGCAACTCCGCGATCCACCTCAAGATGGAACTGATTGAGGCAAGCGATGCATCCTTTATCGCGTCAGCTTTGACCCGTTCGCCCTCCAACATCGGCGCAGCGATGAAGAGTTCTCGGTGGACTTTTCCACCACGAAGATGAAGTCCCACTTCGCGTGGGAGTGCGACATGTTCACTATCTACTTGAGTGAGGAGACCTTGTTCTAGGAGCCATTCGATCTGCTTGCCCGTCTTTCGTCGATCACCGATCGCACCTTTCGGAGAGCCCCAAGTCAGCGCCTGCAGTATCTGGAGCGCACCAGGTGGCGCCTTGGCAATCGCAGCGATATTCGGTTTACCGAGCGATACCGGACCAAGACCTGCAGGAGTCGCACCAATTAATTCTCGAAGCGAGCGTGGCACGCGGATCTCACCACGATCGAAGTAGATCAGGCCTCGCATCCAGAGCGGATCGAGTTGATCGTTTGCAGCAACGTCGGTGCACTCCTCAAGTCGCTTGATCGTCAGCGGTTCTTCGAGGGCGCAGATCGCTTCGAGGATTTGGTATTGGAAGAGATTGAGTGTGTCGAGAGAACGGACCAGAGATGGAGTCGAAGTCGCCCGTGCCGCTAAAGATGAGAAATCGTTGGGAACTGGCGCTGCGAGATCAGACCTTACTGAGAAGAGTCGAGCGATCTCATCATCGCTACGCGCGCGAAGTTCATCAGCAAGTGATGCGGCAGCTCTCATCCGAGGTTCACTCGGACTCTTAGCTTTGACCTTCGGCGACATAACTGGCCTACATTACCGGCCCAGATATCTCGCTGCGATTCGTCTCGATTCGCTCAACTATGATGAGCCATCATGCGCGTACACCTTGTAAGACATGGTCAGGTGGAGAATCCAAAGAACATCCTCTACGGCCGACAACCAGGGTGGTATCTATCATCTCTCGGTAGGGAGATGGCCGCAGGTGTTGCTGATTGGAGCAAAACTCTCGATCTTGGCGCACTCCATGTATCACCGCTCGAGCGAGCACAAGAGACAGCATCTCCCATTTCCAAGGCTCACGCGCTCGCGATCACGACCGATGAGCGACTTATCGAGGCTGCGAATATCTTCGAGGGAAAACCATTCGGAGTAGGTGACGGCGTTCTCAAGCATCCTGCTTCTTGGCGTCACCTCTACAACCCATTCAAGCCTTCATGGGGTGAGCCCTATGTCGATCAGATCAATCGCATGCTCGGTGCTGCATTCGCTGCGCGCGATGCCGCAAAGGCGGCCGGTAAGAGTGATGCCATCTGTGTCTCGCACCAATTGCCGATCTGGATCGTAAGGAGTGCGATCGAGAATCGTCCGATGCTTCATGATCCACGGAAGCGTCAATGCTCACTCTGCTCGGTGACCACGATCCACTTCGATGATGAGGGGATGATCACTGATCTCTCCTACCAAGAACCTGTCAAACACCTCCTACCTGCGAAGAAGTGATTTGATGCGTAAGAGATTGCTGATCATGCTCTCGATGCTGATCGCGCTCTTGCTCCTCTCCTTCTCCTTCGTCGAATCCCCATCTGAGGGAGAAGTCGGTGCTGAGCTCTCCTATATAGAAGGAAACGGCGCAGTCACGAAAGTCCCGATCGGCTCACGAAAGGCGACACCCGATCTCTCCGGAACCTTGATCGACGGCAGTGAGTATCGGATGGAGAGAGGTAAACCGATCGTCCTCAACGTTTGGGCTTCTTGGTGCTCGCCATGTCGCGCAGAGGCTCCGACACTTCAGGCGCTGAGCGAGAAATATCCAGATGTGCAGTTCCTAGGTGTTCTCACCCGCGACAATCTCACAGCAGCGCGCGCCTTCATCGATCGATTCGAACTCACCTTCCCATCGCTTCGAAGTGATGATGTCTTGCTTGAATTCAACGATGCGATGATCGCCAACGCGATTCCCACCACGCTTCTCATTGATAAGAATGGATTGATCGCTGCGCGAATCGGCGGCGAGGTGACCTTCACCGGATTGAGTGGCCTGATCGATGAGGTCCTCGGTGAATGAGTTCATCATCGACCAGATCTTCGATGGGTCACTCATCCTCTCTGCCCCGATCGCTTTCGTAGCGGGAATCGTCTCCTTTCTCTCTCCCTGCGTGCTGCCACTCCTGCCCGGATACCTCTCCTATATAGCCGGAGCAAGTGCTACTCGAGTTCGAGTCTTCCTTGGTTCGATCCTTTTCGTACTCGGCTTCACTGCGCTCTTCATCTCCTATGGCGCGATCTTCGGCTCGCTTGGTACGACCCTGATGCGAAATGCAGATACCTTCACGAAGATCCTCGGACTCTTCACCATCTTCCTTGGCTTCGTCTTCATCTTCAGTGAGCGCTTCTATCGATCGTTTCGTCTCGCATCACCCAAAGTGCAAGGCATCATCGCTGCGCCACTTCTCGGTCTTCTCTTCGGTTTCGGTTGGACACCATGTATCGGTCCAACCCTGGCATCGGTCCAAGCGCTCGCCTTCAGTGAAGCAAGCGCTCTTCGCGGTGCGATCCTCTCTGCCTTCTACTCACTTGGTCTCGGTCTGCCTCTGATCCTCTTCGCACTCTTCTTGGTCAAAGTACGAGCGCTGCACACATTCCTTATCCGTAACTCGAGAACCTTCGCGATCGTCGGTGGCGTATTCCTTATCGCAATCGGTATTGCACAGGTGACGGGTTGGTGGGGGCAGTGGGTCGCATCACTTCAAGGTTCGATCACGAATTTCATTCCGGTGATCTGAGATGAGCGAGAAGAAGAGGATCGAGAAGGATCGTACCCGCGATCTTGGTGAGGTAAGGACACTTACTGGCTTCGCCTTCCTCCGTTATCTCTGGCGCCTTCTAACGAGTATGCGCACCGCGCTGACTCTCTTGCTCCTGCTTGGCCTGGCATCGATCCCAGGTTCGATCATCCCGCAACGTGCACAAAATCCCTTTCAAGTCCAGGACTTCTTCGAAGCCAATCCCACGATCGCTCCGATATTCGATCGTCTCTATCTCTTCGATGTCTTTGGGGCGCCATGGTTCTCAGCGATCTATGTACTCCTCTTCATCTCTTTGATCGGCTGTGTCATCCCGCGCCTCAATGAGTATCGAAAGGCGATCTTCGAGCGTCCGACCGAAGCACCGGCCACCTTGGAGAACTTCACCGGATATCGACGATTCCAGGGCGATATCGAAGAAGTTGCCGCCCTGTTGAAATTGAAGCGTTTTCGTATGGAGAAGTTCGGAGCCGGCTACACCTTCGAGAAGGGCTATTTCAAAGAGAGCGGCAATCTCCTCTTCCACTTCTCCTTGATACTCATCTTGATCGGGATCGCAGCGAGTTCACTCTTCGGTATGCGCGGTGAGGCGATCGTCAATGTCGGTGAAAGGTTCATCAATACACCGGTTACCTACGACAATCTCACGCCGGGTCGCTTCTACTCAGTGGAATCACTCCAACCGTACCGGATCGAGTTACAGGAGTTCTATGCCGAGTATGACCCGGTCACCAATGCTGCCCGTGAATATGAACTCAAGGTCCGAGTCCGCGAAGATCTCGATTCGCCCTTCACCAATGAAGTGATGCGAGTCAACCAACCACTTACTTTCGGCGCATCACGTGTCTTCTTGCAAGCAACCGGTTACTCAGTACTTGTCACCGTTCGCAATTCGATGGGATCGATCACCTATCAAGGCCCGGTTCCGCTCCTTCCCATTGATCCCACTCTCACGTCGACCGGAGAGATCAATGTGCCCGATATGGAGCCAAGCGTTGTCTTAGTCGCATCTTTTCTTCCTACTGCTGCGCGCGATGAGATCCGTGGTGGCTTCTCCTCCTATCCCGAAC
>JBJTGO010000084.1:0-1445 GCA_046093985.1 Actinomycetota bacterium | reverse complement strand
GTCGGAGAGCGCGTCAGGGATGAGCTGGTTGAGGTTGGGATCGGCTCAACGAAGATGTACCGAACCATCGCACCGGGAATCAAAGAGATTCACTTGAGTGATTGTGCACAGGTGCTGTCGAAACTTGGACTTTCAAGTGAGCGCCCCGTGATTGTCTGGTTAGGTCGATTCACTGAGGTCAAGAGACCAGATCGGGTTGTAGAGATGGCGAAGAAACTTCCTCAATTCCAATTCATCATGGCTGGTGGAGGGGAGTTGGAAGATTCCACGAGGGCTGCAGGGCTTTCGAATCTTCTCTGCGTCGGCTGGCAGAAGAAGGAAGACATGTGGGCCATTGCTGATGTTGGGCTTTGTACAAGCGATAGTGAAGGAATGCCACTCGCCTTGATCGAGGCTCAAATGGCTGGGGTCCCGGTCGTGAGTACAAACGTCGGTTCTGTGAGTGAGATCGTCGCTGACGAAGTCACAGGACGCCTCGTACCGCGAAACGGTGAGGGCTTGGCTGAAGCGATTGCAGATGTCGTCGCAAAATCAGAGAGCAACGATGAGATGAAGGTGAGTTCTAGAGAGCGCGCTAAACGACTCTTTAGTGTTGACGGTATGGTCAACGCCCATGAAGATCTCTATCGCGAGTTACTCGGGGAAGGTGGGGCGATCATGAGATTTCTCATCACAGGCGGAGCCGGCTTCATCGGATCACATCTTGCAGGCCGCCTTCTCGAGCGCGGTGACGAGGTCGTTGTCCTCGATGATCTCTCGACGGGTTCCAAGAAAAACATCGAGCGATTCGTAGGTGATCCAAGATTTTCAATCCATGAAGGGTCGATGCTTGAGAGAGATTTGCTCGCACAAGCGATGGATGGCGCGGATGGACTCTTTCACTTAGGTGCTGCGCTTGGTGTGAAGCGGATCTTGCAGCGACCACTCGAGTCGCTGGTGACCAATATGCATGGAACCGAAGTAGTTCTCGAGATGGCAGCGTCAAAGAAGGTTCGCACTTTCGTCGCCTCCACAAGTGAGATCTATGGGAAGAACCCCGTGCAGCCACTGACGGAGGATTCTGATCGAGTCCTTGGTTCACCTCTTCTGATTCGCTGGACCTACTCCGAGGCGAAGGCAATCGATGAATCCCTTGCGGTGATCTATGGCCAGAGCCATGGCCTTCCCTTTGTCATTGGGCGCTTCTTCAACACCGTGGGTCCTCGTCAGACTAGCGCTTACGGGATGGTTGTGCCGAGCTTTGTGAAATCAGCGCTCAAGGGTGAGCCGCTCCATGTCTACGGCGATGGCTCACAATCGCGCGTCTTCTGCCACGTCGAGGATGCCGTTGCGGGGATGATGAGCGTCTACTTCGATGACAGGGCGCTTGGTGATGTCTTCAATATCGGTGGCGAAGGTGAGATCACGATCAAGGCTTTGGCTGAGATGGTGATTGCAGAGACGGG
>JBJTGO010000083.1:0-1949 GCA_046093985.1 Actinomycetota bacterium | reverse complement strand
GATTGGCACAGAGGCTATCCCCACTCATCACGCAGAAATACTGCTCATCTTCATATGGTGGATAGATTCCCGCCGCACCCAGAAATGTTCCGTCGGGAGGTCGCGTATTCTCAATCACATAGCTTGAGCCATCATCCTTCGAAGTCTTGCGAAGATCAACCGCTGAAACTGTGATTGAGATTCCGTCGGTTCGGAACTTGGCATCCTTTGCTCCCTTGGATCCGCTGAGGATGGCATTTACGAAAAAGTCACTTCCTCCAACATGGCTCACTCCTGGAAAGCTCCAGAGTGCTCCGGATGATGACAGCGGGAGGTTCTTGATGGGATCGGGTGAATATGAAGTGCGGATCACCTTCGGAAAGGTATCCCGCTGGACACCTTTGATCTCGACGCCATTTCTAATGGCCGATAGGCCCTCAATGCAGTCGATTGTGTTGATGTCGTTACATGCCACAAGACGTGTGAAGTAAATGAACTTTCCGGTCGATTGACTGCACCGAGGGTCTTGTAGTCCCGTGCAGAGGAGTTGTAAGGCCTCCGGACCATTCTTTTCATTTCGCCATTCAAGGTGTGGCGCACCGGCGCCCATCAATACCCCACTGTTGTCGGCGAAAGTCACATTGACATAACCCTTGTTTGGGAAGTTGGGAGGAACCCATCCGTCATCATTCAGAGAAATGGTTGATGCTGATACCGTAGAAGGCAGTGCCATCAAGAGTCCCACCATTAGAAGAGTGAGGGTTCGAAGACGCATAATCCAATTATGCCTTTATCCCTTCTATAGGGCACAGTGAAAAGCCAACTTCGAACGATCGCTTACTCGAATATATATGAAGCGACTTCTGCAATTCTGTCTTCGGCACTACCATCCTTCACTCATGAACATACTTTCCATCGATGGTGGCGGAGTCCGAGGGCTCATTCCCGGCATGGTCATCGTCGAATTGGAACGTCGGCTGGGTAAACCTGTCTCCGAGGTTTTCGATCTCATTGCTGGAACTTCTGCGGGTGGTCATGTGGCTCTCGCCCTCACGGCGCCAGGAGCGGACGGCAAACCGAAATGGCAGGCGTCGGATCTGGCGGACTTCTATAAGGAAGCCTATGGACGCATATTCCCTGCCACTGGAAATCGATTCCTAGGATCGCTCCGAGGTATCACAGAAGAGCGATACTCGGCAGAAGGAATCGAGAAGGTCCTCGAAGAAATTTTCGGCGACGCGATGCTGAGTGAGGCATTGACCGAAGTTCTCGTAACTGCTTTTGAAGTCGAGAGTGGGCAACCGCACTTCTTCCTGAGCAGTGATGCGAAGTCCGATGGACGAAGTGATCACTTGATGCGATTTGTTGCTCGTGCGACAAGCGCCGCGCCCACATACTTCGAGCCTGCGGCCAAGATCGGTAGCGAAGAGAAGCTCACATTCATCGATGGTGGCGTCTTTGCTAACAATCCAACGATGTGTGGATTTGCCCATGCTCAGAGACTTGGCTTCGATGAGGATGAGATGACGATCGTCTCCATTGGAACCGGAGCAGTCTCACGAGAACTAGCCTACGAAGAAGTGAGAGATTGGGGTCTTGCTCATTGGGCACGTCCCATTCTCGATATCACTGCTCAGGCAGGAAACCATGCCATCGACTGGCAACTCAATCAGATTCTTCGGAAAGGTCACTACTTCAGAATCCAGCCATTGATATCCGGAATGCGATCCTCACTCGACGACGCAAGACCCGAGACTGTGGCCGCTCTCGAAGAGTTGGCGAAAGAAGTCATCGAACGGAATACAGAATCTCTCGATCAGATCTGTCGTCTCGTTTACTAGCGCACTGCCTATTTGACCTTGGTGTAGCCAGTTGGGCACTTACTCTTCATCTTGGTTACGGCTACCTTCACTGTCTTCGATCCCCGCTTGCAGGTGATTGAGGCCTCCTTCTTGGTTGAAGAAGTCTGA
>JBJTGO010000082.1:0-1158 GCA_046093985.1 Actinomycetota bacterium | reverse complement strand
ACGACCTCTACCTCTACCCCCGCAACACCAACGCTCTCATCCTTTCGAAGCGCAACCAATCCACGGGCGCCTCGGGTGATCACGACAATCTCCACACCGAGATTCATCCATCGCTGAGCGACGGACTCTTGGTCACTCTCGGGATAGAGCCATTCGATCTCTTCATCGCTTGCCTTCACAATCTCTGCAAGCGCTATCCACTCCTCGACGATCTCTCGATACCTACTTCGATCGCCAAGAAATGCTGACCGAATATTGGGATCGAAGAGGATCACACTTCCCTTCTCTTTCATTCCTCTCGCCCACTTGAGCAGCGCACCTCGTCCAGGTTCGACGACAGATGCGAGCGTTCCGAGATGCAAGAGATCGGGCACTTCTTGAGGTAACCAACTCTCATCGAAAGAGAAGGTTGCACTACCTTCCACCTCAAAGGAATATCGAGCAGATCCATCAGGGTTCAACTCCACGATCGCCCTTGCGGTAGGGAGATCTGATTCATTGGCGAGATCGAGACCTACTCCATCTCGCTCCAACTCCATCCATGCCATATGTCCGAAGCGATCCGAAGAGAGGCCGCCTATGAATTCGCAGCGCTTGCCCAACTTCGCGAGCGCCTTTGCAGTATTTGAAGCGCCGCCGCCGATGACAGATCTATACCGCTGATTACCGATCGACTCATCACCATCTTCAGCAGGGATGAGATCGACCAAGACCTCACCAGCAACCCA
This sequence comes from Actinomycetota bacterium, assembly GCA_046093985.1. GTDB lineage: Bacteria > Actinomycetota > Actinomycetes > Nanopelagicales > Nanopelagicaceae > SYAN01. The sequence goes on along the minus strand of JBJTGO010000082.1, from coordinate 430 downwards.
TGCAATCTTCTCCACGTATCGCTAACCTCGAGACAGACGTACTCGATCGCCCGAAGCATCGCGAGAGATCACTTCGATCTGAATCCCTTCCACGGTGATCTTGTAGCCTGCTTTCTGTGCAGCATCGGTGAAATCACTATTGGTCGATCCTGGTCGTCTCTGCGTATTCCATCCGCCCTCGATCGATTGAATCGTCATGTCGACGGTGTAGACGTTTAACCCTGCCTGAGCATCGGAGTGGAGGTCATTGCCTTCGCTTCGTCGCGATTCCATCACCAACATCTTCTTACTCGAGAGCGGGACCATCACCGCCTTGATGCCATCACTTTCTCGCTCGATAGGGGTAATCAGAGTCTCGATCGGCGCACTCAAATCCTTTGCCTCGATGCATCTCACTTCTGATTCAGAAAGCCAACCCTGGATGTAGCGA
>JBJTGO010000081.1:0-5121 GCA_046093985.1 Actinomycetota bacterium | reverse complement strand
GGCAAGGTCTATGGCGTCACACGTGAGCGAATCCGCCAGATCGAGTCGAAGACGATGTCCAAACTCCGTCACCCATCGCGTTCACAGTCACTGCGCGACTATCTCGACTAAGAACCAGATTCAAGCGGAAGCCCCGAACAGGGCAAGTAGAAGGCAAGGAGAAGCGAGATGTCTGATCGCGTAACAATGAGAATCAAGCCCAATGGCTCGATCCGTGTCACTGGAACTGTCGACTTCGTCGATGCCGAGGGAAATGTGGTCGAGAGCAAGACCGACTTTTCGCTCTGCAGGTGTGGTCACTCCAAAGAGAAGCCATATTGCGACGGCTCACACCGTGAGGCCGGTTTCACCGCCGAGTAGCCATCCGCTCTGGCGTGATGGCCTCGACTCGCTATCGCTGCCGAGCCTCAATGACGATTTCTCCTGCGATGTAGCGATCATCGGTGGCGGATTCTCTGGTCTCTGGTCCGCATTTCACTTATTGAGTTTCGATCCCTCTCTCTCCATAGCCATCTTCGAAGGCGAAGAGATCGGATTTGGCGCCTCTGGTCGTAATGGAGGCTGGGTATCGGCTGACTATCCGGTTGATCGAGTGACGCTTGAGCGCAGATATCCGGATCGAGATGTTGCCGCCTTCGCGCGACTCTTGGCTCACGGCGTTGATGAGATCGGTGAGATTGCAGGCAAGATCTCTCCGCGTGCCAACTATCGCAAGTCCGGTTCTCTTCTCTTTGCTACCAACGAGAGTCAACTTCGTCGATTGAGAGAGTCGGTCGACGAGAAACACCACCTTCTAGATGCCCGCCAAGCGCGAGAGAAAGTCTCGATTGCCTCTGCAATCGGTGGACTCTTCACAGAAGAGTGCGCCACAGTCAATCCGCGGGGCTTACTCCTAGATCTTGCAATCCATCTCAAGGCACGCGGAGTCGCTCTCTTCCAACACTCTTACGCCTCACGAGGCGCTGAAGATGTGATGGTGAATGGCTATCCGGTACGTGCCGCCTGGACCATCGATGCTAGAGAGGCCTTCCGTGAACGAAGCAGGGAGCAGATCCCGCTCTACTCGCTGATGGTGGCAACGAGACCGCTCACGCCGCTTGAACAGAAGAGCGTCGGCTGGAGCCCTGGTCTTGCGATCGCAGAAGCTACCAATAACGTCAACTACGGACAGATGACTCTTGATGCACGTCTTGCAGTCGGAGGGCGCGGAGCTCACTATCCCTACGGAAGCCATCTTGATCGAAGTCTGGAGTCAGCGAGTAAGACGCACCACGAACTCTCCAGGATGATCAAGGGTTGGTTTCCTGAACTCGATCAGATTGAGATCACGCATCATTGGGGAGGTGCGATCGCAATCAGGCGCAATTGGGAGAGTCGCATCTGCGTTGATCAGAAGAAGCGATTCGCTCAACTTGGTGGCTATGTCGGTGATGGGATGACGATGAGTTTCGTCGCTGCCAGAGCGGTTGCAGCAGAGATCACCAAGGGCGAGAGATCGCTTGCTGGGATGCCGATCGACTCGCAGTGCCAATCGGTGAAGAAGTGGCCGATCGAGCCATTTCGCTTCATTGGAGCGAATGCACTCTTTTCGAATATCCGTGCCTTGGATCGGGCAGAGTCGAAGGGTAAAACGGTGCAATTTCGGGAAGCGTTGCTGGGTCTTATTGGAAAGTGATTGAAAGTCTGAGCGAAAGGTTCAGATCATTCACTGGCGAGACGGTGCGTCTCGTCGTGAATGTGAACAGACTGTGCGCGAAGACCCTCTGCATATGACTTTGCGTGATGGGCGCAGAAGAAGAGATGAAGACCTGAGAGGAGAGTGGCTCGTACATAGGCCTGCGCTCCGCAGCGATCACAGCGATCGACTGAGTTGAGCGGCGCTTGTTCTAGCACTACCTGGTCGGTCATCGATTTCCCTCTCTTCTCGACTTGCCAGTCGTTCTCACCAGCAACTCCTTGCCGGTAATACTAGGTGGTCAACACCTCGTGATGCCGACTCTATTCCCTGCCTGATGATAGAGATGTGAGCCACTTGGGGCGTGTCTGGCATCTCATATATCGGAAATCCACGGTGGTCATAGTTAGAGTTCCCACCTGTGAAAAATGCCAATACTGCCGGTGATTCTTCGGAGACACATGTCGAAGATAGCTACACCGCCAAAGACCTTGCAGTACTCGAGGGGTTAGAAGCGGTCCGTAAGCGACCTGGTATGTATATCGGCTCCACCGATTCTCGGGGTTTGATGCATTGTCTCTGGGAGATCATCGATAACGCCGTCGACGAATCCCTCGCCGGACATTGCAAGAAGATCATCGTCAATCTCGAATCGGATGGTTCGGTCGAAGTACACGATGATGGCCGCGGTATCCCGATCGATAAAGAACCGCGAACGGGACTCACGGGTGTCGAAGTCGTCATGACGAAGTTGCATGCAGGTGGAAAGTTCGGTGGAAGTTCTTACTCAGCGACCGGAGGTCTACACGGTGTCGGCGCCTCGGTGGTCAATGCACTCTCATCACGTCTCGATGTCGAGGTCGATCGCGGTGGCAAGATCCATTGGATGTCCTTCAAGCGCGGAACAGCTGGCGTCTTCGATGGAGATGGTCCGAACGCACCCTTCACCGAGCAATCAGGACTTCGCACCTTGGGACGTATCTCTGCGAAAGTCACTGGGACGCGCATCAAGTGGTGGGCTGATAAGCAGATCTTCCTCAAAGAGTCCGAATACGTTCTCAACGAGATCTATGAGCGAGCACGGCAGACCTCGTACCTTGTGCCAGGACTTACCATCACGATCAATGACAATAGATCGAAGAGTTCGACTTCTGAGACCTTCTTCCATAAGGGCGGTATCTCGGAGTACTGCGCCTTCATCCAGAGTGACGAACCGATCGGCGAGGTAGTTCGCCTCACGGGAAGTGGTCACTACCAAGAGACAGTTCCGGTCCTTGATGATCAGGGTCATATGAACCCGACTGAGGTCGAGCGAGATATGGGCGTCGATATCGCGCTGCGTTGGGGCAATGGATATGAGACGACGATGCGTTCATTCGTCAACATCATCTCCACCCCTAAGGGTGGAACTCATGTACAGGGTTTCGAACGAGCGTTGACCAAGGTATTCAACGAGCAACTGCGCTCCTCTTCGACGTTGAAGAAGAATGAGGCTGATGTCATCAAGGACGACATCCTTGAGGGCCTCACCGCAGTGATCACGGTCCGAATGCAGGAGCCGCAATTCGAAGGACAGACTAAGGAAGTCCTCGGAACCCCAGCGGTAGTGAAGATCGTCTCTCAGGTCGTCACGGATGAGTTGAAGCGTTTCTTCACTTCGAGCAAGCGAGTCGATAAGGCAACTGCGCGCGCCGTCCTCGAGAAGGTTGCTGGCGCATCTCGCACACGCATCAGCGCGCGAGCACATAAGGAGTTGCAGCGTCGCAAGAACGCGCTCGAAAGTTCATCGCTGCCGGCGAAGTTGTCAGATTGTCGCTCTGAGGATGTTGTACGAACTGAGCTCTTCATCGTTGAGGGCGAATCTGCTCTCGGAACGACGAAGGCTGCTCGTAACTCTGAGTTCCAAGCTATCCTCCCGATTCGCGGAAAGATCCTCAATGTTCAGAAGGCATCGCTCTCCCAGATGCTCGATAACGCAGAGTGTGCATCGATCATCCAAGTGATCGGAGCCGGTTCAGGTAAGTCCTTCCAACTCGATGATGCCCGCTACGGTCGGATCATCTTGATGTCGGATGCTGATGTCGATGGTGCACATATCCGATGTCTGCTGCTCACACTGCTCCACCGCTACATGCATCCGCTGATCGAAGCCGGACGAGTCTTCGCCGCGATACCTCCGCTCCATCGGATCGAAGTCATGGGAAGTGGCGGTAAGAAAGGTGAGGTCTTCTACACCTACTCTGATGACGATATGAAGAAGAAGTTGGCAGAACTCACCAAGGCGGGGAAGAAGTGGAAAGAGCCGATTCAGCGTTATAAGGGTCTTGGCGAAATGGATGCCGACCAATTGCGAGAGACGACGATGGATCCCGCACATCGCACCTTGAGAAGGATCACGATCTCAGACACGGCCGCGGCGGAGTCCGTCTTCGAGCTCCTTATGGGCAATGAAGTCGCGCCGCGTAAAGAGTTCATCTCGAGCGCAGAGATCAGCAGAGAGCGAATCGACGCCTAAGTTTTACCAACCCGGATTGGCGCTGATGCCACCGTCAAAATCAATGGTCGTTCCGGTTGCCCACGTGAAATCGTCAGAAGCGATCGAAGAGATCACGCGAGCGACTTCCTCGGGGCTCGCCATCCGCTTGAGGGGCGCGGCTTTCTTCCATGCCTCGACTCCTTCTGGCCATGCATCTTCGATACCTGGCCTTGAGATCAAACCTAGACGAAGTCCAATGACTCGCATGGGAGCAAGTTCATATGCAGCGCTTCGAGTCAGGGATTCCAGAGCCGCCTTACTTGCGCCGTAGAGAGCATGTCCTCCTCGTGCCTTGAGGGCTTCGATTGAGGAGATGTTGATGCAGAGCTCAGTGTGATTTCGTGCTGCCGCTCTCATGATCTCAAGCGGAGCAATGAGATTGACCGCAAGCAGCTTGGTTGACTTCTCGTGAAGACCATCGGAATCGATCTCAAAGACGCTCTGATCAGCAGCACAATTGATCACAAGATGTGGCTTGACTGCCTCGACAAGTTCTTTCCCTGCTTCTGGCAGTGAGAGATCCTTCTTGATCGACGTGATCTTGAGAACGCTGGGATCATTCTGGTGATACTGGGCGAAGACTTCCCATCCACGATCGCGATAGAGAGTGGCGATGGCACTTCCAATCCCACCACTTGCCCCTGTGATGAGAATTCGTTTTGTGCGCGAGAGATCAACCATGGATCAAGCCTCGCACGTCGTCGCCAAGAGATGGAGCTAGATCCCAAGACTCCACTTCTTCGCGCGTCGCCAACTCCATTGCCGTGAATGCCGGTGTCAGTGCGCAGATGACAAGGGACCAACCACGCGCTGGTTTCGCAGCCATCCAGCGATTCGGGGCAACGATGCTTTGAAAATGTGGACCATTGTTATCAAGGACTGCCAGTGATACATCCTCTTTCTCATCCAC
>JBJTGO010000080.1:0-2325 GCA_046093985.1 Actinomycetota bacterium | reverse complement strand
CTGGAACTCCGCGGCAGGAAACCTTGCCGTAGCACTTCGAGTGCTGCCGATGCTCAAAGATGTAAAACTCATCCGGACATGGTCAGGAGTCTGGGCCTATACCCTCGACTTCAAACCGATCCTTGGCGAATCTCAACGGATCCCCGGTTACCACGTCGCAATGGTTCCGACCGGATTCACCTTGGGCCCTATGGTCGCCCAGATGCTGGCGGAGTACATGACCTCGCCAAGATCGACGGTCAAACTCCCTGAGGAGTTTCGTGTCGATCGTGAAGTAGCGTAAGCGTCAGTAGAGGAAAGGGAGAGGAAGAGACGATGGATCGCAACTCTGTTGATTGGAAAGGCTATTGGCCTGCCGTGCCAACGCCATTCAAAGAAAGTGGCGAGATCGATTGGGCGAGTTTCGACTCTCTCCTTGATTGGTATCTCGAGCGAAAGATGCACGGTCTCTTCGTCAATGGCACCACTGGAGAATGGTTCTCACAGAGCCATGATGAGCGCCGCCAAGTCGCAGAGTTCGTCGCAAAGAAAGTAGCAGGCAGGATTCCGGTCGTCGTCGGTGTCACCACCTTCACTGCGAAGGAATCAATCGAACTCGCAAACCATGCCATTTCCAAAGGAATCGATGGCGTCTGTTCATCAGCTCCTGCATACGTCAAGACTCTCCCCGATGAAACGATCGCATACTTCGAAACTCTCTCTGCTGGGATCAACGGCCCAATCATGATCTACAACTGGCCACATGGCTCCGGGATCGAGATCGGTGGCGAACTCGCAGAACGCCTGGCTTCGATTGAGAAGGTCGTCGCGGTCAAGGACTCAACTCCGAACGCCGATCAATTCCTCGACACCACGACGCGTATCTTGGGCAAGGTTCTCTAGTTTGGGAACTTCCTGGTACCGGCGCATCTCGACTTCCTGCTTGGCAATGGTGGTGACGGCACGATCGGTGGCGGCAGCATCTTCGGACGAGCTGACTCCCTCTATTGGGAGAATCTCTGGAGTGGCGATATCGATGCTGCGAGGAAGCACGCAGAACGCAATCTCAAGCTCCTTGAAGCGCTCTGGCTTCCTGGCGGTTGGGCTGGCAAGTGGGGTGGCTATCAGAGCCAACTCAAGGCGATCATGGCGATGCTTGGCGTTCCCGGCGGCACCGTCCGTCCACCGCGTCTTCCGATCACAGATCCCAAGGCGTTGACCGCAATCCGAACAGTGCTTCAAGAATTCGACTTGGTCTAATCTTCAATCTCGGATCTAGAGCAGGAATAATCAGTAACTAGGAAGAGATAACAAGAAGAGGCGGAGGAAGTCATGAGCACATTCCAGGGAGTCGATCATGCAGGGATCGGCGTCGCTGACATGGATGTCGCATTCGACTATTGGATGCATAAACTCGGTTTCACCGAGGTCTTCTTCGATTACACCGGACCAGTACCAGGACTTGAAGAGATAACGAAGACCAAGTCGACGAAGGCTCGTATCGTCATGCTCGGTCATAAGCACACCACGCGACTTGGACCCGGCAAGGTCAAACTCGTTCAACGCAGCGACACTGATCAAGCTCCTCCTTACCCAGCAGGTATCGGCTACGGCGAAGTGGGACTTGCTGAAGTTTGCCTCCACACCTTGCACACCGAGAAGATCTTTCGTGAACTAGTCGACAACCATGGCGTGAAGTCCTTGATGGAACCGCTCTCGGCAGCGGTAGGTGAACAACAGATCGAACTTGATATCGCCTATTTCGCTGATCCATGGATGGGCAAGGTTGAGTTGATCGATTGGAAGGGCCTCTGGACTGCACGTCCTGCGAAGCCGCGGATCGAGGGCGTCCATCACGTTGCATTCGGGGTCCATGACATGAAGGTGACTACCGACTTCTACAAGCAACTTGGCTTCACCGACCAAATCTTCGAATCGACCGAGTTCTTTGGCCCCATGGCGCCTTGGTATCAAGTAGGACGAGCACTCCCCGGTCATCACATGACGCTCTGGCTTTCAGGCAAGGGCGCAGGTATCGAACCGGTTCGCCTCACTCCGCTCTGGGAGGACTGCCGCGGCGAATGGGGCCATGTCGGTCCGATGGACTTCGGTATCGGGGTCCAGAACATCAAGAAGGCGGTTACCGAGTTGAAGCAACTTGGGATCGAGATGCACTCAGATATCCAAACCCTCGATGTCGGAACATCAGAGTTCAAGTATGTCTACTTCAAGGATCCTGACGATCAATATGTCTCGATCGTGGAGACTTCCTACTAATCTAACCGTGAGGAAGATTCACTTCCTCAATTAGTTACGGTCAGGCGCTGAGGCCCTTCTGGCTCTTGA
>JBJTGO010000079.1:0-1136 GCA_046093985.1 Actinomycetota bacterium | reverse complement strand
CTTCCCTCCACCTTCAATCCAAGGTATGAGAGCCACTTTGGGAAGGTCTCTGATTGAAGTGATCGATAGAGCGCGTCATAGTGGTGATAGACGATCGCAAAGAGCGCCAAGAAGAGGAAGCCATCGATCACTCCATCTCTTGCGGTGAATGCGATCGCGAGCACAGTGAGAAGTTCAAGTACGCGAAGGAGTGATGGAACCGCCCAAGAGAAGCGCCCACCAAGCGCTTTCGAGGTGAGAAGTAGATCTTGCTGGTAGAAAACCACTGACGTCGCAGGTCCATCACCCTTCCATGTCAGCGTCCTTCGGATCCTGGTGAGCCATGCATAGAGAAGGGAGATAGAACCGAAGAAGAACATCCCAGGAAAGACCCATTTGCCACCACCGATTGCGGCAAGCACGGAGATCGCAAGCCAGCGCTCACCGATCGGGAAATTGAGGATCTTCTTGACCCAATACTTGAATTCAGATTCTCCCCGCAACTCTGGCTCGTTGAAACCGTCATCGTGCGCGAAGATGTCGCGCTTCTTCAATCCGCCTTCACGCAACTGTGAGAGAGCGCTGAAAGTGTAATCACTCAAGTGTCTGAAAGTCTGTAGCGCCATCAATCCGATTGCCCATGGCCACATCGATTCTGGTGCGCTATAGGCAAGTGCGGCATAGACGGTGTACTCCTTGATGCGATCAGTACTTGCGTCGAACCAACGACCGAAGTCGGAGAACTTCCTGGTGTAACGCGCAACCTCTCCATCAGAGCAATCGACGATCAACGAGAGTTGGAAGAGAAGTGCGCCAAGGATGTAATCGCGTTGCGAGAAGAGATAAGCGGAGTAGAAGCCCATGAGAAGTGAGACGAAGGTGATGAGGTTGGGTGAGATGCCAAAGCGAACCGAGAATGCTGTGATCGGTTTAGAGAGGCGGCGAAGGACCAATACGGAGAAGAAGCCATCGTTTGAGCGATTAGCCAGGGTCAACTTCAGTCGACGCAGGGCACCAGGGGTAAGGGTTGGTATTGCACTCTCCTTCCCGCGCGAAGGATTTCGCCAGGGTGCCTCTTCTATCGAGACGGGAGTGACTGCGACTGCGTTACGGACTAAGAGAAGAAGGACGAGATCTAGGAGCGGGATTGATGCGAA
>JBJTGO010000078.1:0-4723 GCA_046093985.1 Actinomycetota bacterium | reverse complement strand
GATCACAGTTCTTGACTGCGACTTTAAGAATCTGATGAATCGAGTCAAGTTCACAGCTAGGCGGTGTCGAACTCTCCCTGAAAAATTCGAACTTGACACCTCTGCTTGTGATGTCTCACTTGAAGTAGGCGGTGAAACCGTCGAACTGACTCCCAACATAAGTCGATTCGTTCTTGAGTCTGGTCGTCCGGTGCCACGCCAGGTGGCGACCTCAATTACAGTTCCGTCCTCCATCCTACCGAGCACCAATTTTTGTCCCTCGGGAAGATCGATGACTAGAGAATTCTCGGCCGGTGGAACTGGAATTGAACTTACGGCGGCTTCAGGGCTCGTCGACTCCTTCTTTGATTTCCTACCAAACGAGACCACGGCGAAATCCCCTCATTGAACAATTATCCACGAATCTCAAAGCCAATCAAACCGACCAAGTCCCGAGTGCCAACAGCAGACATGAGAATGTCTGATTGAGGAACTCCCGCGCCACTCTTCCTTGAACATGACGTTGATGCCGGAATCAGAAAGGAATTTGCTGAACTTGTTCTCAAGTTTCCTCCTGACTCTGTCAAGAGTAATTCACACTTGACCTGATCTCCCAATGAGTAGTCGGGACTTGGCAGGAAGATAGTTCCAGTGTCCTTGATGGTGAAATACAGAGTCAGCTTTGAATCTATACAGTTGCCATCAATTCCCGATGTGCGGACCCCATCAAGAACGAAATCACTTCCTGTGTAAGCCGTAAAGATCTCAAAACTCACGAGACTATCGCCATCGCAACTCCCGATATCAAGTGAACCTTGCCCCAATATCCCGCCAGATCCTGATGATCCTGCTGAGCCATTACATGCATAACTCACACTGGATCCTGAAATGAACTTGGATCCACCTCGACCGGAACACTGAGTCGCATCACCCACAGCAATTTGCTGAATAAGAACCGATGCACCGGCAGGACCCTGTGCACCGGCAGGACCCTGTGCACCGGCAGGACCCTGTGCACCGGCAGGACCCTGTGCACCCGCAGGACCCTGTGCACCCGCAGGACCCTGTGCACCAACTGGACCTGGAGCTCCAGGAATTCCATCACGACCCGCAAGACCATTGAGCCCGTTGAACCCATCTCGCCCAGCAACACCTGCGGGTCCAGGTGGACCCTGCGGGCCTACAAGAAGCGCGAGGACTTGATTTACATCAGCGCGCGCCACTGCGGCATTACCTAAGAAGTAGTCACGAATACTCAAGCCAGATCCAGGATCTCCCCAAGTCACGGTCGCACGAGAGACTGTGAGAATAAGCAAAAGAACAATCAGTTTCTTCATATCTGCTCTTGTTTCCTCGTCACTACTGCGACCATCTGGAGCAAAGCGAAGATCACAAGCGGAATACCGGCAAGCAACAAGACCCTATATGAACGATCCGTGACAACCTCCGGAAATCGACTAAGCCAGAGAATTACCCCTGCACTCAACGCCGTCACGATCGCGACCGGAACCAGTGGTGAAACTGAGCCAAAAGTCCGAGAAATGAATTCGGATGATGATGAGGTCCGTAAATGGATAGTGAAGAGTGAACCGATGAAGATGAGTGTGATGAAGAGAGAAGCCGCAACGTCACCAGTCCAAGAGAAGATCAAGCCACAAGCAACCACGGAGTAGATTCCGGTACTCCACATCCCGACTACATGGGTTTCTGATCTAGAGGCAGCATCCTCATTCAGCGAACTTTGCGTCTCGGCCAATCTAATCCGCATTGCCCGCAGGAATTGAGATACTGCCAGCGTAATCGCGACTATCGTAAATCGACTCGCTTCCGTGCTGTCAGACTGAATTGCACTCTCACTCAGCAGGTAAAGCCAGAATCCCGACAGCCCTACCGCTAATGTGGAGGAAGAGATGGCCAGATACGTCGTTCGCCAGTCTGTGCCGCCTAAACGAGCGACAAATGAAAAGACTACATCGCCGACGTATCTCGGAACTAGGAACAGGGAAAGAAGAAGAATCAAGCCCAAGAGGGTTGGGGCATTGAGAGTGGAGTTGAAGACGATATAGATAGTGAGATAGGTGATCAGAATTAGCCTTCCGCTATGCCTATCCCAGAGTGCTAGTGCTGCCAAGAAGGCAAGAAGAAGTGAGGAAGAGATCTCCAGTAGCGGAAAGAACAAGTCCTGAAGCGCCGCAAAGAGCGCAAACACAAGAACAAGAACTGGTGAAAGCGCTAAGAAATGACGTGATGGCGGAATCTCACCGACTAGGTAGTCATCACCGCCGAGCCAGCGACTCTGCCAACGCTTCCTCTGGGCCATCAGGGCCGAACTGCCACGTAACCAAGGACTTGGATTGGGATCGTGAAGACCAACCACTTCAGCGCCAACCGATGCTGTCCTCTCCCACGTGCGAAGCGAGATCTGAAGAGCCAAGAAAGCAATAAAGAGAAGTAATACGAAGTACAAATCCAATGGAATTTCCAAAATATCGTATTCGATTCGATCAATGACTTGAACGCCGGCGAGAAGACTTACTGATCCTTGGGAGTCCCTGGCAACGACCGTATAAGCACCCGGGGAGAAGTTGCGGGACAAGTTAATAGTGAAGACATAGAAGCCGGAATCACTCGCTTGGCTCCTGGTAAAGGGAACTGGCTCTGTCTCCTCCCCTTCGAGGAAGATCCTCCAGGACAAACTCGCCGTCTCTCCACCAAGTACTACGTTTTGTGACTTCCCATTCTCCCAGGTAAGTGTCGGCACTTCCAACGCGTTTGCCTGCAAGGGCGAGAGCAAGACCAGAAGAAAGAGAACTAGAAACCACTTACTCCCGTTTACGAAGCGCATCCACCACCAACCAGATACCAAAGAGTGTGGGAACCAAAATCGCCAACGCGCGCGGCGTCATCAGAGTCCCTACAAAAGGGATTGTGAAGATAACAACGCCGGCGATGTCTTCAAACTTGGGCCGCTGAATGTCTGGACTCGGATTCGCATCACCCTTCACAATGAAGCCATCTTTGTTATCCCCACCGATGATTCGATGAGTGAAGGTACCAACGGGAGATCCATCAAATCGCTTGGCTACATAGGTAACAACATCTCCCAGTTCTGGCTCTCGACGTTTGACCGGCGTTGTCACGACCACGTCTCCGGGACTGATAACAGGCTCCATTGAACCCGTGAGTACCACTCGCGCTTTGATGACACCACCGAATGAGAAAATGCTGAAGGTAATCAACAAGATAAGAAATCCATAACCCAGGACGACATAGGAAGCATAGAGTCGAGATTTGAGTCTCTCCCAATCAGTTACAACTCGCTCCTTGGGCGTTTGGACGAACGCGGAGGCGTTCACTTCCACAACTCGATCGCCGCTCACAAGACTACTCGCGGACCCAGAGGAATTTGAGACGGTAACAAGGGTAAACAAATCGGAACCTTGGTCGACCCTTGATTCAGAAGCCCAAACGCTCAGTTGAGGGTGGTTTGGGAAGACATTTCTCATCTCGAAAAAGTCCCCTATTACTCGATGATGATAGAGACAAACCGCAAAAAGAATTGGAGGGAGGTCATTTGACCTCCCTCCAACATCTTCAACGACCTAGAAGTCACTCAAGGGTTGATGGAATCGATTATGGAGTTGATTCGCCGCCGGTAGCTCTTGCTGCCCTCGACTCGACTGTCAGTCGAACGACTTCACTAGACAACTTCAGGCCGCCAAGAGTCACAGAAAGTGCAGATGCTCCCGTTGCATCTGCTTCATCGGCTGTAGTACCGCTATTGACCACCAAGGTCGGACTCGCCACTTTGTTGCCGCTAGTCGCGCCGTCGGTTGTGTCATACATTCCTTTGGCAAAAGAGGTCGCAACGACCGTGTCCGCTGGAACGTAGAAGGTGAGTGCCTCTGTAGTCGCAGTGTCACTATAAAAAGGTAAGAGAGTTCCTGAGGAGTTGTAAGCACGCAACTCCAAGACGTTTTGCTTGCATCCGCGACCTGAAGCGTTCGTAGCGCCTGCATCTGTGAAACCTATATCGGAAACGGTGATGCTAGAAACCCTGAATTCATTTGCCTCGTAATTGTATGTTGATGCGGGTGTCACCACGATTGAGTTATCACAGGCAGCTGTATTGACGATACCCTGACCAAATTCAACAGTGCCAGTTCCAATTGTGATAGTTCCCGCCAATGTGGAGCTGAGACCCATGACCGCGACCATGATTCCAGCGCCAATGAATGCAGCTGGATTCTTTCCGCGCCGTGCGGACTTTGGCGAGTCACTGAACTTCAAGAGTTCCATTTGATATTCCCCTTTTCATTTCCGAAGCCTTCTAGGTTGACTTCGGTGAGGCGGGCCTAGAACCCGCTTCATGCCGTAATCCAATATCACCCCTGCTCAAAGGTCAACCCCCCCCAAAAAAAAGAGCAGGAAATTGAAGTCTTCAACACGAGCCGCTCCCGAGGCTAAGTGGCCGGCAGGAGTGAGATCTCAATATCGGTCCTGCCATACCCGACTATGGCGACCTTTGGCCGAATCTGAGCCTGAAAAGCGATGCCCAAGCCCGAAAGGGCATCCTCCGAGGACTTTAGAGTCCGGCCCAGACCCCCAGAAAAGAGGTCGACCGTCGTGGTCCCAGTCTCGAGGGTGCTGAGCCGAATCCGCGGACTACCCGTTGTCAATGAGAGAAGTACGCTAGACGAATCACTGAGGGTTCCGCCCTGAGCGGTCAGGAACTCCTTCCCAG
>JBJTGO010000077.1:0-6656 GCA_046093985.1 Actinomycetota bacterium | reverse complement strand
TATTGGCACTCTGGTCGAACGCGATGAAGTCGTCTTGGCAAGCAAAGCAGGTATCTCATTCAAAGATGGTGAGCGCAAGGTCAATAACTCCCGGGCGTCGCTCCTTTCAGATCTCGATCGTTCCATCGCCCGATTAGGGGTGGATTCCATCGATCTATGGCAGGTACATACATTTGATCCTGAGGTTCGATTGGAAGAGACTCTCTCCGCTCTTGACTATGCCGTCGCTTCAGGGCGCGTTCGCTACGTTGGAATCTCGAATTTCAATGGCTGGCAGAGCGCTCGTGCAGTGACGATCCAAAACCCTTTCTTAGGGAAGGTTGCGATCTCATCTCTGCAGAATGAGTACTCACTTCTCAATCGAAAGGTAGAGGAGGAAGTCATTCCGGCAGCCGAAGAGCTCGGAGTCGGGTTCTTAGCTTGGTCGCCTCTGGGACGAGGTGTCCTTACAGGCAAGTATCAAGAAGGAATGCCGATCGACTCCCGAGGTGCTTCACAACACTTCGCATCCTTCATCGCTCCCTATCTCAACAAACGAGCACGCACCATAACGCAGGCCGTCATTGTTGCTGCCGAAGCTCTTGCACTCTCACCACTTGAAGTAGCGATCGCCTGGATCCGCGATCGTCCAGGTGTCTCATCAGCGATTGTCGGTGCACGCACTGGAGCGCAACTCAAGGGAATCCTTCGAAGCGAGGAGATCGAACTTCCCTCGCAAGTGCTTCAGGCCCTCGATGAAGTTTCCGCATCCATCCAGCAGGATTGAAATGGAGTGAGACTTAGGCGTTCTTCAGAAAGTGATGGAGCGTGCGAACTCCAAAGTGGAGCCCGTCGACTGGAACTCGTTCATCGATACCGTGAAAGAGAGACATAAAGTCCATATCCGCCGGGATCTTGAGTGGGCTAAATCCAAATCCAGTGATTCCTATGTCCGAGAGCGCCTTATTGTCGGTTCCACCGCTCATGAGATAGGGAACGGGAACACCTTCGGGATCCTCGACACGGATCGCCTCACACATCGCATCGACGAGTGGGCCAGAGAAGTCGAATTCAAGCGCCTTATCGCGCACCATCATCTCAATCTCCACGCCTGGTCCGACCAATGACTTCATCGTTTCCTTCATCTCCTCCTCGTACTCGGGAAGGAATCTCCCATCTACAACTGCAGAAGCGTTCTGCGGCACCACGTTCGTCTTATATCCGGCCTCGAGCATCGATGGATTCGCCGTATTTTGAAGGGTGGCGCCGATCATCTTGGCCATGCCACCGAAATACTTGAGATAGCTCCTCAGGTTCTTTGGATCAAAAGGTTCGCCCATTGCCTCCGCAACGTTTTTCATCAAGATGGTCGCTGTCTTTGTCGCTCGCTCCGGCCAAGCAAAACTTCCGATCCGAGAGACGGCTTCTGCAAGCTTGACCACGGCATTGTCCGTGGTGATCATCGATCCATGACTTGCAACTCCTTGCGCGTTGAGCTTCATCCAATGGATGCCCTTCTCCGCACTCTCAATCAGATAGAGCCGCTTTCCATTAGGAAGAGTGAGCGAGAACCCGCCCACCTCTGAGACCGCCTCGGTACATCCCTGGAATAGCTCAGGACGATTCTTGACCAACCAGCGACTACCATAGATAGAACCCGCTTCTTCGTCCGCGAAGAAAGCAAGGACGATGTCGCGCTCCGGTTGGTAACCAGACTGCGCCCAGAGTCGGACGATTGCAAGGATCATCGCATCCATATTCTTCATGTCGACTGCGCCTCTACCCCAGACGCATCCATCCTTGATTACGCCACCAAACGGATCAACGCTCCAATCATCGGCGTTGACTGGTACAACATCGATATGACCGTGGAGGACGAGCCCCGGACGCGATGAGTCCTTACCTTTGATGCGACCAACGACATTGACGCGATTCGGAGCAGTCTCAATCAACTCGTTCTGGATACCAACTTCGCTGAGCAATGACGAGACGTACTCTGCGATCGCTTTCTCATCGCCCTTGCCTTCGCCGTAATTGACGCTGGGTATGCGGATCAATTCCTGGCAAATCCGTACGGTTTCGTTCTGCAGTTGCTCGAGTTCTTCTCGCGAAAGGTCCATGGGTGAAGGGTATTCCGGCGCGGTGCTAGAGTGCGCCCTTGCGTCCGGGTGGCGGAATTGGCAGACGCGCTAGCTTGAGGTGCTAGTGCCCGATAAGGGCTTCGGGGTTCAAGTCCCCGTTCGGACACGCTTAGTCGTACGGTTGCCGGGAGGTCAGCATGATCACCAACTCGGCACCATTCAATGATCACGAGATTGACCTCGCCTCCTTCATCGCCGCCGTTCCTGATTACCCAAAACCTGGAATTCTCTTCAAAGACATCACACCACTTCTCGCTAACGGCGCAGCCCTTCGCTCTGCGATCGATCTTCTCGCTGCCTTCTTCAAAGAACGCGAGAGTGACGCCATTGCTGGGATCGAGGCGCGAGGATTTATCTTGGGCGCAGCTGTTGCATCAGAGTTGGGCATCGGTTTTCTCCCGCTTCGTAAACCTGGAAAGTCTCCCCGTGCGGTTCATTCAGTGCGATATGCATTGGAGTACGGTGAGGACGAGTTACAGGTGCATCAACATCTGCTAAATCCGGGTATGAAGGTTGGGATCATTGATGATGTCCTCGCCACCGGTGGCACAGCCGCAGCGAGTATCGACTTGCTTGCGAAGGCGGAGGCAGATCCTGTGGGTTTCGCTTGCCTTCTCGAGTTGGGTGCTCTTGGGGGTCGAAATCGCTTGGCAGCAAAAGCAGCTGATCTTCCGATACACGCTCTGATCGTGCAATGATCTTGATGTGAGATGGAAGTGCATGGATACCAAATACTTACAGAGGTTCGATCGTGGCTGAACTGATCTACTACTGCGGCACCATGGATTCGGGTAAGTCGACGCTCGCGCTTCAAACCGCCCATAACCATCGAAGTCGTGGCAGGACGGGTTTGATCTTCACATCGCAGGATCGAGCAGGTTCAGGAACGATCTCTTCACGTCTAGGACTTCGATCCGAAGCCATCGAGGTGGCGGCGGATTTCGACATCCATCGATTTGTCGTAGAGAAGCTCTCGATCGGAGAACGGATCGACTATGTGATCTGCGACGAAGCACAGTTCTATTCAGAGGTTCAGATCGAAGGTCTCGCGCGAATCGCGGATGGACTCGGCATCGACGTTTACGCCTTCGGAATCCTGACTGATTTCCGAACCCGGCTCTTCCCGGGTTCTGCGCGCTTAGTCGAGCTTGCTGATCGAGTACAGACCCTTCAGGTTGAAGCGCTCTGCTGGTGCGGCGAGAGGGCGACACATAATGCACGCACCATCAATGGCGAGATGGTCACTGAAGGCGATCAGGTTCTCGTCGGTGACACGAATTCTGGTTCTGGCCAATCCGTGATCGCCTATGAAGTTCTTTGTCGCCGTCACCACATGCGCAAGGTGACGCAAGGCAATGGTGCGCCGAGTGCTAATCGTGAAACGCTGCCCTTCCAAGGCGTAACAACTTCTTCAACGACAAGAGACGCTGAGCAAACACCCTAGGAGAGCAGGCCAACAACGATCGGTGCGATAGCAAGTGCGGGAAGCAAGTTTCCGATTGCGATCCTCTTGATCCCAAGTGTGTAAAGAGAGATACCTACCAGGAGGGTGCCACCGACCACGGTGAGGGCGGTAACTTGATTCTCATCGAGGATCTCGCCCAGGCCGAATCCGACCAGGGTCCACGAAAGTTGGTATAGAGCGACCGGGATGATGGAAAGTCCCACGCTCCAACCAAAACTGGCAGTGAATGCAATCGTGATGAAGAAATCGAGCGTGCTCTTGAGGACGAGTAGCTCAATTCCCTCCCCCATTCCATCGCTGATCGAACCCAGGATCGCCATCGGACCTACCACGAAGAGCACTGAAGCAGCGAGGAACCCTTCGACGAATCGTGGATTGTCACCTCGTGAGAACCTCTGCTTCAACCGCTCCCCAAAAGCGGAGATTCGCTCCTCGATACCGAGAGCACTGCCAATGATCGCGCCCAGGGCCAGTGAGAACAAGATGATCAAGATAGGAATTCCGTCCGAGAAAGCGTTCTGGAAGTCGTCTTCCCAGAATCGAGAGAGAGCGTCTGCGGCCGCGATCAGAGTGATCATTCCCATCGCTTGAGTCACCAATTCGCGAACCTTCTCGCTGAATTTGCGTCCAATCACCAGCCCAAGCAAGGTACCAAAGACGATGGCAACGACATTGATGAGGGTTCCAAGTCCTACGAACATCTGATCAGTCTAGACTCGCGGATCTATGTCGGATGACGTTTCCAGGTTGAGAAGGTTGATCAACATCCTCCGTCCCTCGAAGACGATTCCGCCCACTCCATGGACAGCCTCTCACGAATGGGATCTATCGCTGCTGCGCTTTCTCGTCCTTGCTCTTGGGCTTGCAATATTCGGGCTTGGCGACGCTCTTCTTATCGAGTCATCGATTGGTAATGCACCCTGGGTCTGTCCTGGCGCAAGGTATCGCGCTCAACCTTGGCGTCTCGATCGGATTGGCAACTGTCATGGTTGGCGCCACTGTCCTGCTTTTGTGGATTCCGCTGCGACGTAGAGTTGGATTCGGCACCTTGCTCAATATCCTGGTCATCTCACTCTTTATCGACCTCGGCTTACATCTCTTCCCTAGAAGTGAAAGTTTCGGATTCGGTATCGTCTATGTCCTACTCGGCGTTCTCTTTGTTGGTCTCGGATCTGCCCTCTATCTCACCTGCGGTCTTGGAGCTGGTCCGCGAGATGGCCTGATGACCGGATTGCATGAGATAACCGGAGTACGCATCGGTCGTATTCGTCTCACCCTTGAACTCATCGTCCTCACCCTTGGTGCCCTACTTGGCGGCACAGTGGGTATCGGTACAGCGCTCTTTGCACTCATGATCGGGCAGTCAGTTGCAATCTGGTTGGGTGTCGTAGCCCGTGCTACCTCTCGGTAGCCCATAGCGTTAAGCCCTTCCCTAGTAAGCCTCCATAAACCCTTCCCCCGGGGTCGAAAACACCCCCGTCACCAAAACAGAAAGGGTAAGTCCGTGCTCGATACATACTTCAAGATATCGGAGCGTGGCTCTACCGTCGCTCAGGAAATCCGAGGTGGCGTCGTCACCTTCTTCACGATGGCCTACATCGTGGCGCTCAACCCACTCATCATCGGGTTGGCGAAGGATGCCGATGGAAAGTACATCGGAGGAGGGGACGCTCCCAATCTCGCATTGGTTGCAGCCGCTACCGCCCTGATCGCAGGAGTCATGTCCATTCTCATGGGAGTTGTTGCGAATTTCCCATTAGCACTCGCAACAGGTCTTGGTCTCAATACGTTCGTCGCAGTCGGTATCGCCTCACAAATGACGTGGGCAGATGCGATGGGCTTGGTGGTTCTCGAAGGAATCATCATCACAATCCTGGTGCTCACCGGATTCCGTGTTGCAGTCTTCAAAGCAGTTCCAACGCAATTGAAGATAGCGATCTCAGTCGGTATCGGTCTCTTCATCGCACTCATCGGATTGGTTGACGCGGGCTTCGTACGCCGTACCGGTCAAGGTCCAGTCCCTGTCACTCTTGGTGACAGTGGCGAACTTGTCGGATGGCCTGTCATCGTCTTTGCCCTCGGTCTCTTCTTGACCGTCGGCCTCATGGTGAAGAAAGTCAAGGGCGCGCTCTTGATCGGCATCGTCGTGGCAACCGGAGTTGCTATCGCGATCGAGTCCGCTTTCAAGATCGGACCTAGCTTCATCTCACCAACGGAATCAAACCCGAAGGGTTGGGGGCTCAACATCCCAGCGCTTCCTGAAGAGATCGTCGCCGTACCTAGCTTCGATCTTCTCGGTCAGTTCAATCTCTTTGGTTCTTTCAGCAACATCGGTTTGATCACGGTACTTCTCTTGATCTTCACCCTTCTGCTCGCTGACTTCTTCGACACGATGGGCACCATGACCGCAATCGGTCATGAAGCTGGTCTCGTCGACAAGGATGGCAATGTGCCGAATGCTGATCGCATTCTTCTCGTTGACTCCTTGGCAGCAGCTGCTGGTGGAGCTGCCTCCGTCTCGTCGAACACCTCATATATCGAGAGTGCATCTGGCGTCGGCGAAGGTGCTCGAACCGGTCTCGCCTCGGTTGTCACAGGAATCCTCTTCCTGCTGACCACCTTCATCGCACCGCTTGTTTCAATCATCCCTTACGAAGCAGCGACACCTGCTCTCATCGTCGTTGGCTTCTTGATGATGACCCAGATCAAAGAGATCGATTGGCAAGATTACGGAATCGGAATTCCTGCCTTCTTGACCATCATTCTCATGCCCTTCACCTATAGCATCGCAGTAGGTATCGGCGCTGGTTTCGTGACCCATGTTGTCATCCGTCTCTTCCAAGGCAGGATCAAGGATGTACATCCACTCTTGCTCTTGGTTTCGGGACTCTTCATGGTCTATTTCCTCTCCTCCCCGATCAACACTTGGGTTGGATAGTTAGTTCAAAAAAGGAGAGAGGGCTCGAGGAAACTCGGGCCCTCTTTCCATTGATTGCTCTCTGTTGCTCCGCTACCTCTAAGAGCTACCAATCAATCTTCTCGCCCAAAAGGGCGTTCACTTTGGAAAATGG
>JBJTGO010000076.1:0-7730 GCA_046093985.1 Actinomycetota bacterium | reverse complement strand
TCCGCTCCTTGTCCTCCTCACCTCTCACTTAGGACCAGAGCGCGGCAGCAATATCTTCAAGGCAGCGGTCGCGTGCGAACTCACTCACTTAGGAACTCTCTATCACGATGATGTGATGGATGAGGCAGCCCTTCGCCGAGGCGTCACGAGCGCCAACTATCGCTGGGGCAACGCGGTTGCGATCCTTACCGGTGATTACCTTTTCGCAAAGACTTCGGCGCTCCTTGCAGAGGTCGGCCCTGAAGCA
Source organism: Actinomycetota bacterium (assembly GCA_046093985.1). GTDB lineage: Bacteria > Actinomycetota > Actinomycetes > Nanopelagicales > Nanopelagicaceae > SYAN01. The sequence goes on along the minus strand of JBJTGO010000076.1, from coordinate 7,483 downwards.
GTACTCCTGCAGGCACTTACCTTCGAGCGCCTTGTCATCGGACAGATCCAAGAGACACAAGGACCAAGTTCAACTCAAGACCCTATGGATCACTACATGAAAGTGGTCTCCAACAAGACTGCATCCTTGATCTCCACCTCAGCGCGCTTTGGTGCGATGCTCTCTGGTGCAGATCCACGAATCACCGAGACGGTGACTGAGTTTGGCGAGTTGATCGGTACCGCTTTCCAACTTGCAGATGACATCCTCGATATCGCAAGTGAGTCCGCGCAATCAGGAAAGACCCCAGGAACCGATCTCAAAGAGGGGATCCCGACTCTTGTGACACTTCTTGCGAGAGCATCGGAGGATCCAGCAGATGCCGACCTCAAGGAAATCTTGAGCGGCCCGATCCATGATGATCGACTTCTACAAGAGACGCTGACCAGACTTCGAAACCATAAGGCGATGGATCAGGCGCGAGAGCGACTCGCTCTAATTGCGAATGAAGCGGAAGAATTGCTCAATCAGATCCCAGATTCAACGACGAAGGATGCTTTAGCGACCCTCATCGGCGCGATCATCAAGCGCTCTGCTTGACCTCACCAAGTCTCTTCCGAAGATGAAGAGCGCCAGCCAGATCAAGACGAAACCGACGAGTTTGGTCGAGCTCAAGTCCTCATGATTGATCCCGACTCCGATGAAGAACATGATCGTTGGGGTCAGATATTGAAGTAGACCCACAGTGACCAAAGGGAGTCGATTGGTGGCGCCGTTGAAGAAGAGAAGTGGAACCACTGTCGCCAATCCACCACCGACCAGCAGGAGTGATGTGGAAAGTGATGTCCCGAAGGCGGCTTCACCACTTTGCGCTAGATGGATGATGTAGAAGGTGCTTGGGATGAGCGCGACGAGCGTCTCTACCGAGAGTGATTCGAGCGCGCCTAACTTCAATTGCTTCTTCAAGAGACTGTAACCGCCCCAGGTCGTCGCTAGTGCGAGTGCGATCCAAGGCAGCGCGCCATATCCGATGGTGAGTACCAAGACACCAACTCCCGCGAGAGCAACTGCGATCTTCTGTGCTGGTCTGATCGACTCCTTGAGGATCAGGACTCCGAAAGTCACTGACATCAAGGGAGTGATGTAATAACCAAGAGCCGATTCGACTACTCGATCGACTGTGACCGACCAGATGTAGACGCCCCAATTGATGGTGAGCAAGAGCGATGCGAAGGCGAGAATGGCGAACATCCTTCGATCCCGAATCAGTGCGAAGAAGAGCGGCAACTTTCGAACCAGAGCCAGAAAGGCGACGCAGATGATCAATGACCAAAGACCTCGATGCACCAAGATCTCGGTCGCTGCCACCCCATCGAGCCATTGCCAGTAGAAGGGGAGCAGACCCCAGAGTGTGTAGGCCGAGACTCCGAAGAAGACACCGCGAGTAAAGGAGTTTCGTGAGTTAGGCAATGGGGGCGATTCCTAACGATAGTTCGTAAATTGGACGGCGAAGTCGAACGAAGCACCTTTGATCAGTGCGATCGCCTCCTGGAGATCATCTTTGCTCTTGCTCGACACTCGAAGTTCTTCACCTTGGATCTGAGCTTTCAGACTTTTTGCGCCTTGTTCTTTCAACAACTTAGTGATCTTCTTCGCATTCTCTTGGCTTATGCCCTCTTTACTCTGAATCGTGATCTTGTAGCTCTTGCCGCTCAAGACAGGCTCACCCGGTTCGATCGACTTGAGTGAGACACCACGCTTGATCAGTTTCTCCTTGAAAACATCGAGAGCTGCTTTCGCTCTCTCTTCGGTCTCTGATTCGATCACGATGGCGGTGGCATTTCGAGTGATGCTAGAACCGGTGTTCTTGAAGTCAAATCGGGTATCTAACTCTCGAGCGGTCTGGTTGATCGCATTGTCCAACTCCGCTTGATCGATCTTTGAGACCACATCAAAACTTGAATCTGCCACGTCTCTTCCTTCTACTTTCGCCGTATTCACCGAAGCGCGCTGATGCTCCCAAGCATATCCCCGCGATTACCCATCAGAATTGGGTTCAGGTATCCTCTGCAAGTTGTTGTCCCAGGTGGGTTGCCCGAGCGGCCAATGGGAGCGGACTGTAAATCCGCCGGCTCTGCCTTCAGTGGTTCAAATCCACTACCCACCACAAGTCACTCTCTCCAGAATCTTCTCCTTGATGCTTTCTAGGACATATCATCATTGCGTGAGGATCAAGGCAGCACTCTTCCTGTTGGTTGCCCTTCTTCTCAGCGCTGTGCCAACTGGGGCTGTCGGAAACTCTGATCCTGTAGTCGACAATGAGTGGGCACTGAGTGATCCTCCGATGGGCACTCCATCTCAAGGTGTGTGGTTCTCTGAACCGGTCCTTCAACCCACATCAAGTTCTTTCCTCACCAGTTATACGGACTGCACCGGAAAGGGACCAGACTGCGCAGTAAGCGAAAGACGCAGTGAGCACATTTGCAAGACAGCGAAGACTGAATCTTGCGCCACTGAATCTGGCATTACATACAATGCATATCTTCCAAAGTGTAAGGACGAAACCGATACGAACTGCGTGGAAGGTGTTTGGTTGCGTAAGGGAGAGAAGAAGGTCTACGGCGATCTCGATTCATACATGCCAAAGACTTCCCCTCTTCACTTCGCTGGCGATAAGTCAATCAACTTGCCAGAAGGAAAGTCGACAGGCTTATGGCGCTTCGCCAAAGGTGGTATTGATGACCAAGAACACTTGCTATCTGTTTCAGCTCGATTAGCTGGAAGTTCCTATGAGAGACCCCTTGTGAAGTTTCCTACCCCAAATCGACTTGAGGTAGTTATCGATCCAGTGAGGCTCCATAAAGGGGACTATCAGATCCCTTTTCCCTCCACCAACAGCAACGGATGGACCATCAATGGAGGCTATACGAGGGAGAGAGATGGAAGTTTTGGCTCGACATACCTTGGCTTCTGCTCTGCAGTGGATGTAGGTGTCTGTGCGCGTCGACAGGGATCGATTGAAGGTGCGCGGTATGGGATCACGCTCCGACTGCTTGACCCACCGGCTGCGTGGCTCAGTGGGAGACTCAAAGACCCGTCCTTCGACATCTCCTCCAAGAACGGTTCATACATCTGGGAGATCGAGGCGGACCCGCTCGTCGTTCCAGTCTCTTCGGCATGGATGCCGAATCTCGACTATGAAAAGGCATTTCCGGGACAGAAGATTTCAAACATGGAAGCGACGAGTTGGCAGGGTCCCCTCTCTCGCGGAGAATTGGCGATCCGCGAGTTTCTTCGTTGGGAGAAAGTCATCGGTGATAAAGCGGGAGCACTCCACTCACGTTGGAGTCTTGAGTCAATCCAAGACTCCTCACTCCTTATCAACGGCAAGTCACTCAAAGAGTGTCTTCGAAATGAACGAGTCGCTGGAGTTGTGACATCAAATGCAATGGTCTTTCAAGATTCACCACCCAAGTGGAATCCTGCCGAAAATTCATTCGACTACGTGGTTGCGGGCCCGCACTTGCTCCCAGATGGGCAAGAGAACTTGGGTATATATCGCGTCAAGCTCAATCAACTATTTGCTAGATGCATCTATGGGTTATCCGATGTGCCCATTGTTGCCACAGTCTCTGTTATAGGTGAAGGAGTCGTTCGCAAGGTCGCTACTTCCTCCATTCAATCCGGTGAGGGTTGGATCAATCTCTCGATCTCAGGCTTTACCTACTCATCGCCTACTCTGAGGTTCAAATTACAGGCAGCCACACCTAGCCCCACCCCTGCCGCCACCTCAAATTCGTCGCAGGGAGTCACAACGAAACCATCCGTAACTCCAACGTCAAGTGCAAAGAAGGGCGTATCTTGTGTGAAGACAACCAAGTCGAAGAAGACTTCAAAGAATTCTTCGCAATGTTCGAAGTATGCAAAGCGATGATCTTCAGAGAAGGAGCTTGGATACATTGATTCGCACCCGAACTCTTCGTAGCGGGTAAGTGCCATCCATGGAACCTCTTCTCGCTGGTTATTTCCTCGCAATCGGCGCGGCTACCGCAACCCTTCTTGGAATGTTTGCCATCACACTCAAAGAGAACCTCAGTGAGAAGGTCCTCGCCTTCTTACTTCTCCTCGTCGCTGGCGCAATGATCACGGTGAGCCTTGGGCAGATCCTTCCCACCAGTTTCAAGAACAGTGATTCCGCGATTGAGATCATCCTCTGGCTCCTTGTGGGAGTCGCTGCGGTCCTCCTTCTTGCTCGGATGGATGTCGGAGCAGATGCAACGAAGCGTTCACTTTGGATCACCGTCATTGCCATCACGCTTCACAATCTTCCTGAAGGTGCGACTGCAATCGGTGCCACCTTGATCGATCTCGATACTGGAATCACGACCGCGATTGTCCTTGCGCTTCACAATGTCCCAGAAGGGATTGCGATTGCAACCATGGCGCGGCTCGCCGGAGTCGGTCGAATCGGGACAGTGTTGATGGTCCTTATCGCAGCTCTCTCCGAGGTCTCTGGCGCTACCTCGGTCTATCTCTTGGGAAGTGGAATGAGTGATAGCGCCACATCGATCTTGCTTGCTGCTGTGGCAGGGATCATGGTCACGATCAGCGCAAAGGAACTCATTCCCTATTCGGCTCGGATTCTCTTATCCGCACGGAAGCGATAGCGTTACCCGAAATAGCGCCGAGGGAAGTGAATAGTGTCTGATTCCATCAAAGCAGTCGATTGGGTCGATGACGCCTTGGTCCTCCTTGATCAAACCCTGATCCCGATCGAAGAGAAGTACCGCTCCTACAAGGATGTCGACTCGATCATCGATGCGATCAAACGTCTTGTTGTTCGTGGTGCACCTGCAATCGGTGTGGCTGGCGCTTTTGGCGTCGTTGTTGCGATGGATGAAGCGAAAGAGAAGAGCCTTGATGCTCGCGCGCTTGAGCGTCGAAGTGATGAGATCCGTGATGCGAGACCTACTGCGGTCAATCTCGCCTGGGCAGTGGAGCGAGTTCGCACCTTCGTACCCCAGGGTCGAGATGCAGTCCTTGCTGAAGCAAGGCGCGTTGCGAAAGAGGATCGCGAAAGCGGAGATGAGATGGGACGGATCGGCGCAGATTGGCTCATTGAGAGATTAGGAAAACGTCCGCTCACACTTCTCACTCACTGCAATACAGGTTCCCTTGCCACCACGAGTATCGGAACAGCGCTTGGCGTGATCCGAGAGATGCATAATCGAGGTGCAGTGAAAGAGGTCTACGCAGATGAGACCAGGCCACTTCTGCAAGGAAGTCGTCTCACCGCATGGGAGTTGATGAAGTCGAAGATCCCGTATCGAATCCAACCCGATGGCGCGGCGGCGCTTGCAATTCTGACTGGAAGAATCGATGCAGCGCTGATCGGAGCGGATCGCATCGCAAAGAATGGCGACTCGGCAAACAAGATCGGATCCCTTGCTGTCGCGCTTGCTTGTCATGAGGCCGGCATCCCCTTCCTCGTCGTTGCCCCCGAGTCAACCGTTGATCGAAGTAAGGCGAGCGGTGATGAGATCCATATCGAGATCAGAAGTGACGAAGAATTGACGCATTTCAAAGGGATTCAGGTGGCTCCGCTTGATGCCAAGACCTTCAATCCAGCCTTTGATGTGACTCCTGCCAAGTACATCAGCGCCGTGATCACAGAGAAGCGCGCCTATGAGATCGCAAAGGGAGAGACGCTGTGAGCGATATCAGACCACTCGAAGACCTCGTCTCACGTTCACAACGGATCGGTGCGGACCAGAGCCTTGTCGTCTATGGCGGCGGAAACACTTCGAGTAAAGGCGAGATTGCAGATCACCTAGGTCGTCGTCGCAAAGTCCTCTGGGTCAAGGGATCTGGCGCAGATATGCAGTACGCGATCGATCGCGATTATCCAGCGCTCTACCTTGAAGAACTCCTCGCGCTTGAAGAGTTCCAAGAGATGACCGATGACCTGATGGTCGATTATGTGACGCGCGCGCTCGTCGATCCGACATCACGTCGTCCTTCGATTGAGACCCTCCTTCACGCATTCCTCCCAGCGAAACATATCGACCATGTCCATGCCGATTCGATCTGCACCCTCACTAATCACGCCAATGGCAAAGAGGCCACTCGTGAGGCGCTTGGTGATGGCTTTGCCTATGTCGATTGGATCAGACCAGGATTCGAACTCTCCAAACTCGTCGGAACGCTCAAGGATCATGAAGGTGTGATCTTGGCGCATCACGGTCTTGTGGTTTGGGATGAGAATTCCGATAAGTGTTATCAGAAGACGATCGATGCAGTGAATGCGGCCGAGAAGTACTTGAACACTCTTCAAAAGCGTCCTGAGTCGAAGTTCGTCCATCGAGATGTCAGCAATTCTGACCTTCGAGAGATCCTGCTCAAACTTCGAGGAAAGATCGGCAAACGCCAACTCCTTCGCGTCGATCGACGATTGCAGGATCTAACCAAGCGCGATGACCTAAGCGAGATTGTCAACGCTGGTGTATCAAGCGCCGATCACATGCTTCGCATTCGACCTAAACCCGTAGCCCTTGACCCTGCAAACCTTGATGCGAGTATCGATTCCTATCGCTCTGATTACGAAGCCTATTTCGAGCGGAATAAGTCGCTTCTTCCGGCCGGCTATTCATCCCACGGGAACGATCCCAAAGTGATGCTCTATCCCGGACTTGGCGCGATCACAGCGGCCTCGACTGTGAAAGAGAATCAGATGCTCGCCGATATCTCTCTTCATACCCATGCCGTTGCGGCGCGAGTTCGTGATTGCTTCGGTGAGGGGAAGATGATCCCAGAGTCGGAAGTTTTTGGTTTCGACTATTGGCCGATGGAACTCTTCAAACTCAAGAGCAAACCGGCACCTAAGAAGTTCGAAGGCGGTATCTACATCGTGACCGGCGCAGGTAGTGGTATAGGTCGCGGTATTGCGCTCTACCTTGCCGAGCATGGCGCCAACCTCGCCTTGGCAGATATCTCCAAAGAAGGACTCGCTGAAGTTGAATCAGCAATTGCGGGCATCAAAGGCGAGAAACCACTCTTGATTGTTGCAGATCAGTCGAAAGAAGAAGGCGTGAGAGAGACCGTCGAGGCGACGATCTCGCACTTCGGTGGCATCGATGGTGCTGTGATCAACGCGGGGATAGGTGTTTCAGGAACTCTCGAAGAGTTACCTACGGAGAAATGGACTCAGGGCCTTGCCATCAATCTTACCAGCGCATTCTTGATGACTAGGTTTGCGATGAGCGCCCTTCGCACCCAAGGAATGGGCGGCTCCCTCGTCTATGTGGCAAGTAAGAATGCGTTCTCACCAGGAGCAGGTTTCGGTGGTTACTCGGTGAGTAAGGCCGGAATGATCCAATTGATGCGCATCGCTGCCCTTGAGGGTGGATCGGCTGGAATCCGTGCAAATGCAATCAATCCTGATGCAGTCTTCGACAACTCACTTCTCTGGGCAGGTGGAATCCGCGAACAACGCGCTGCCGCACAT
>JBJTGO010000075.1:0-4700 GCA_046093985.1 Actinomycetota bacterium | reverse complement strand
TTGCTTAGCTTCTCAATTGATTGCAAGGAGATGCGATCACCCTCACAGGCTCTCCCATGAGGCTTCCTATTCTACGAGGGATTCCATAGCGATAAGCGCCAACCGATATGAATCCGCTTTGAATCCGGCAATGGTCCCTGTCGCCACTCCACTGATCAAGGAGGTATGGCGAAACTCCTCGCGCGAAAGTGGATTGGAAAGATGAACTTCAATCAGGGGTGCCCGAAGCATTGCGCAAGCATCGCGTAGGGCGACGGAGTAGTGCGTAAATGCGGCCGGATTGAAGATGACCGGAAGAGACTTCTCCATAGCCTCATGGAGCCATCCGACGAGAGTGGCTTCATCATCACTCTGGCGTATATCGACGGAGAGGCCGATGGCGCTTGCACTCTTCTCGATGAAAGCACAGAGCTGACCATAATCAAGTTCTCCATAGAACTTGTGTTCTCTTGCTCCAAGTTTCCCGAGATTGGGACCATTGAGAATCAAAATCTGCCTCATCGCTTCACATCCTACGCAGAAGCGATTCGCTCGTTGAAGACATCGCGCGCCGTGTCTATCGGGATCTTTTCCGTCAATTCCGCTTTACCTAAGGCTTTGAGTGTCACGAAGCGCAGATTCCCGTCCTTGACTTTCTTATCTCGCTCCATCACCTCCTGAAGAGAGTCGAAAGAAGCGCTTGAATAGGAGGTCGGCAGATCGAACCTAGCAAGAATTGCTCTATGGCGATCCACGACTTCTCGACCGAGGCCATGAATGCGATGGCTCAGCTCTGCCGCAAAGACCATTCCGATCGCGACGGCTTCTCCGTGACGCAATCGATACTCCTCGATGATCTCAATCGCATGTCCGAGCGTGTGTCCATAATTGAGAATCGCTCGTTGAGCACTCTCCCGAAGATCCGCAGAAACGATCTCTTCTTTTACAGTCACACTCCTCTTGATCAGCTCACCCAAGAGTGGAGAACTTTCAGGAGAGGACAACTCTGCTTCAGAGAGTCTCTCCGCAATTTCAAGGATCGAACCGTCGGAGATGAAACCGCATTTGAGCACCTCAGCTAATCCTGCAGATATATCGCGCCTGGAGAGAGTGGCGAGCATTCTCTGATTGATCAGGGTCGCAAGCGGCAGATGGAAAGCGCCCACAAGGTTCTTTCCGGATGAAAGGTTGATTCCGGTCTTTCCGCCGATTGCTGCATCGACCATTCCGGCCAAAGTGGTTGGAACCGCGATCCAATCAATTCCACGCATCCACGTAGCGGCGACGAATCCAGCGAGGTCAGTCGTCGCTCCACCACCGAATCCCACAATGACTCCATCGCGTGGGAACTTGATCTCTCCCAAACGTTCCAGGACCGTCCTATAGGTTTCAAAGTCCTTTTGATTCTCACCATCTGGCACGTGAATCAGAAACGCGCCGTCCAGATCGCTCTCTAGAAGTTGCGAGATCAGGCCATACTGAGAAATCTCTTTTGAACAGATAACTACACATCTACGTTCGCCAACAAGTGCATGAAGTTCGCTCCCCAACGTTGATGTATAGATGGCTCGACCTAGCGACATAGTCCTACTCCCACCCTGCAATGATGGCAGCGACGACCTCATCCGGCGTTCGCTCGTTGGTATCGATGATCCTGGTAGCAAGCGATGAATAGATAGGACGCCTTTTATTCATCAACTCCTGCCAACTTGCTCGTGGATTGACCAAAAGAAGCGGCCGCTCCTTATTGAAACCCACTCGCGGTGCGGCGTAGGCGATCGTCACGTCAAGGAAAAGAACCTTGCTCTTCCCTCCTTGCTTCGCTCGCATCAACTCTCCCTGCACCTCATCGCTCAGCACAGCGCCACCGCCCAAAGCAATCACGCCCTTCGACCCAGCAAGCGCCTCAAGAACCACTTTCTTCTCAACCTCACGGAATAGCTCTTCTCCATCCTCTATGAAGATCTCCGCAATCTTCTTTCCAATCTTTGACTCGATCTGCTGATCGGTATCTACAAAGTTAGAACCAGTCTCACGAGCGAGCAGACCTCCCACGGTACTTTTGCCAGCGCCGGGTGGTCCGATCAGGATGACCTGATCCGGACCTCTCTTCCCATCACTCATCGAATAGAGATATTCGCGAGGAAGGATTGGAAGTTTCGCTTGGTTTCCTCGATGTGATCGCCACCGAACTTCTCAAGGAGGGCTTCAGCAAGGACGAGAGCCACCATTGATTCGCCAATGACTCCAGCAGCAGGGACAGCACATACGTCAGAGCGTTGGTTGATCGCCTTTGCGCTCTCCCCCGTCGCAACATCAATGGTAGAAAGCGCCTTTGGAACGGTTGAGATGGGTTTCATCGCGCCCCTGACGCGCAATCTTTCCCCCGTCGTCATTCCACCTTCAGTTCCGCCAGCACGATTGCTCTGACGAGTGATAGCGCCACCAATACGCTCGATCTCATCGTGCGCTTCAGATCCTCGCCGTGATGCTGAGGTAAAGCCATCACCGATCTCAACACCTTTGATCGCCTGGATTCCCATGATCGCACCCGCAAGGCGAGAATCAATGCGACGATCCCAATGAACATGTGATCCAAGGCCAATCGGACAATTCTCAACGACAACCTCAAAGACGCCGCCAAGGGTGTCTCCTTCTCGGTGAGCGCTCTCGATCTCAGCAACCATCAAGTCAGAGAGTTCCTCCGACGCCGCTCTGACCGGACTGGCATCGATGCTTTCGCGATCTTTCGAGGAGGGGGTGTCGCGATTTTCCGCCTTCACCTTTCCGATCGAAACGACATGACTGAAGATCTCAACCCCTGCTACCTCTCGAAGAAGCTCTCGGGCCACGACAGAGAGTGCCACTCGCATCGCAGTTTCCCGCGCACTTGCACGCTCAAGAATCGGTCGAGCATCGGTGAAGTTGTACTTCTGCATTCCAACCAAATCCGCATGCCCAGGTCGAGGCCTGGAGAGAGGCTCATTGCGAGCTAATCCTTCAAGTTCAACCGCATCGACTGGGTCAGTGGCCATCACTTTCTCCCACTTAGGCCATTCCGTGTTCGCAATCTCAATCGAGATGGGACCGCCCTGAGTCAATCCATGTCGAACGCCAGACTTGATGGTGACCTGATCCTCTTCGAACTTCTGCCGAGCACCACGTCCGAAACCAAGTCGACGACGTGCCAACTCTGATTGAATTGCTGTTGTCGTCAAAGAGACTCCAGCAGGTACGCCTTCTATGATCCCAATCAACGCTGGACCATGAGATTCACCTGCAGTAAGCCATCGCACTGGCAAATTCTCCCATAGTTGGCTCTCTCAGGAGCGTGGTTTGATGGAACCCATCACCAGAGCGCGAGAAGCGTGCTCATGGTCAGCACCGGGGCGAAGGGAAGCGTCCTCTCCTTCCATCGAAGAAGAAGATTGATAGCGGCTAACAGTGCCGATGAGATTGCCATGAAGATAAGCCATCGATAGGGATCAAAAAAAGGAGAGATGAAGAGCGCGATATAGATGATGAGTTTGATATCCCCCATTCCGATACTCGACATCGCTATCTCTCGAAGCGATGGGATGAGCAGAGTAAGAAATAGCGTCACAATGAGAACCGCAGCCGGGAGAATCGCCATCGTGGGAGACTCAAGGAAGACCCAGATCAGAAGGTGGGAGAAGAGTCCAGCGATGAGGAGACGATTTGGAATCCGTCGGGTTTCTAGATCCACCAGCGCAGCGATGATCAATATCATCACCGCCAGGAGCAGATGCGCATTCACAGATTGAAGATAGTAAGAAACGCTCTAACCTGAATCTGCGAGGCTCTCAATTGTGGATAGAAGTACCTTCCGATACATCTCATCTGCGTCAAAATCAGAGCCTGAGAAGATCTTGGCCTGATCGACAGCTTGCGACACGAGAATCGACAAGCCCGAGATCACGACTCCCTTTACTACCACTGCCAGTCTTGAGGGCCAGGGTGAATAGGAGAAATCGACAAGAGTTCCTGAGAAGCCTGAGAAGGCCTTCGAAATCTCGACCTGACTGGTGCCGGGTAAGGTCGACACGATCAGGCTTTCTCTATCAAGCACCGCTTCACTGAGATCAGAGAATGGCTTTACTGAAACTGGAACTCTTCTATTCAAGGGAAATTCAGCATCACGATGATCGCTTCGGCGAAAGAGCGTCACCTGCTCCACGCTATGAAGCGAGTCAAGCGCGATCAGAGTGGAACGTGCTGTTGCGCCACTTCCTAGAACGATTGCACTCTTCGATTCGATTCCTTCTACGCGAAGGACTCTCTCCAATCCGGAGATATCGGTGTTGAAGGACCCACCGGGTGTGATCGTGTTGATGGAACGTGCTTCGAAGGCACGGCTATCAATTGCCAGGGGAAGCGAGAAGCCAACTTCCTTGAGCGGCATCGTCAGCGAGAAGCCATTCCACTGGACTTTCGGATCGGAGAATGACTCCTCAATCAGCTTCAAAGCCTCTGCCTCATCAACCTCAAAAAACCCGTAGTGATGTTCTAAGCCAAGCTCTCGATAGATCAATCCATGGACGAGAGGCGAGAGAGAGTGATGTACAGGCTTTCCTAGAACCGCTGCCCTAATCATCGAAGAGGCCTTTGCGATAGTTCTCTCGATAGAGACGCTTCCACTCGAGGAACTTCTCGTATGAATTGGTAAAACGCGTCTCCTTTGGGGCGACGGTGATGAAATA
>JBJTGO010000074.1:0-3856 GCA_046093985.1 Actinomycetota bacterium | reverse complement strand
GGGTCATAGGCGGAAGGTTGAGTCGACGCGCTGCCTCTGAGGTGATCGCAGCACAGATCACACCAGAGCTGTAGCGGATCATGAATGCCAAGTTCTCTTCGGTAGCACCAACACCGAGTGCGATGAGGTCGCCTTCATTCTCACGGGAAGCGTCGTCCGTGACGATGACGAAATTGCCGGCCTTCAGCCTTGCTAAGGCGCTCTCAAGGATTTCGCTCACTTAGTCTCTCCAAACTTCACGATGCGCTCTACATACTTGGCAAGGATGTCGACCTCTACATTGACGAGTTCACCTTCATTGAGCCCGCCAAGATTAGTTCGCGCGATCGTCTCGGGGATCAACCAGAGAGTGACGGCCGATGTATCGTCGTCGATCTCGCCTACAGTGAGTGAGACACCATTGATCGTGATTGATCCCTGATTGACAATGTAACGGCGAAGATGGCTCGGGATTTCGACATCGAGTCGCCACCACTTCTCACCTTCACTCAGTGACTTCACAGCCCCAACACCATCGACATGGCCTTGGACGATATGACCACCGAGTCGCTCATCGACCGCGCGTGCCAATTCGAGATTGACCTTGGAACCTTCCTTGATTCTTTCCAAAGAAGTGACCTTGAGCGTTTGAATCATGACATCGGCGGTGAAGGAATCTGCGTTCACTCCTGTAGCAGTGAGGCAGACCCCATCGACAGCTACCGAATCTCCTAAGGAGATCTTCTCCGCCAAAGCGGTCTTCACTTCAATGACGGCGCTCTCTCTCTTGAGATCGAGCGTTCTCACTGAGCCGAGGTCTTGGATTAGGCCGGTGAACATGAGACCTCCTCATTGATTGGAGTATCGAGGAAGAGAAGGCGTTTGATATCGCCATCAAACTCGGTGATCTCTTCGCTTCGAAGTCGGATCTGCTGATTGATCCCAGATAACGCTATTCCTGCGGTGAATCTGCGGTCACTCCCAAGAAGAATCGGGGCTTGATAAAGCAGGATCTCGTCGACGAGACCTGCTTGAAAGAGAGTAGAGCCAAGGGTTGGACCAGATTCGAGGAAGATGCGATTGAACCCGCGAGCTTCTGCCAGAGCTAGCAAGTCATCGCTCTCTCGACTCTTGATGAAGATTGTCTCAGCGCCATCAGAATGGATCTTCATATTTGTTGGAATGGTGCGCTCTCCCATCACAATGCGAACAGGATTGCGCGTAGAACCAAGCATCGATGGATCATCTGCAAGGACGGTGCCCGTTCCGGTGACAATCGCATCAGATAAGGAGCGCTCACGCTTTACATCAGCACGCGATGCTTCATTGGTGATCCACTTCGATGATCCGTCCGTTGCAGCGATTGCGCCATCGAGTGATGCTGCGACCTTCCATGTGATGCGAGGTCTTCCGAGTCGGATCTTGGTGAGCCAATCGCGATTTGCAAACCGCGCTTCTGGTGAGTCGATTTGAATCACTTTCATTTCACTTTCGAGAAGTCTCTTGGCGCCACCTTGAGCGAGTGGGTTGGGGTCAGATGTTGCGTAGATGATGCGATTGATACCCAACTTCACACCAATATCGAGAATTGCATCAGTACATGGTGGTGTCTTCCCATGATGGTTACATGGTTCTAAAGTGACGAAGAGGGTGAGATCTTGGTGATTGCTTCCGATCTTTTCCAATTCACGGAGTGCAAGCACTTCAGCGTGCTCTCGACCTTGATGGAAACCTTGCGCGAGGATCTCACCAGAACTACTCGCAACGACTGCACCGACGATCGGATTTGGGCATGTGAGTCCGCGGCCGAGGAGGGATAGCTCGACGGCGCGTTGCATCAGCGCGTGATCGTTCATTTCCCCTCGTTTCGCTCAAAGAGTCGGCAGCGATTTCGGGGTGAGCGCAGGAAGATGCGCGAGTAGGCCCACACCGGACCTGAGATCAATCAGGCAGGCGTGCGCCGTGTTGTTCCTTCCATCCGGACTTTCACCGTCGGTCTTGGAGTTTCACCAAGTCCACCGTTCGCTGGCTGCCAACGGGTCGCAGACTTTCACTGCCGGTTCGGAATTACACCGACCCCGGAATCAACAGCGCGAGGGTAGCAAGAGGTCCGTTTTGACCCAAAATGCGAAGCGCTCGCGCTCGTGTAACACTCTGACTCTCCCCAACTTCCCCTGACCTTTCTCTAAGGCGAATCGGTAAAGGTGACCGCATGGCTCTCTCGACGACAGGCAAAGTCGCTGCAGCATTCCTCGCTGGCTCCGTTATGACAGGCGGGATCGCCGTTGCGACATCTTCCACTGCACCGATCACACGAGTATGCGTCGCCAATAACACCAAGGCGATCTACTTCACCGCTGATGGAACATGTTCGAAGAACCGCACCCTGATGCCAATCGGAGGTGCACTCTCTGGTGCAGGGAGTTCCGTTGCAACGATTGCCGCCGAAGTCTCACCTAAAGTCGTCTCAATCAGCGTTAGATCAAGCGCCGGAAATGGAACTGGATCTGGTGCCATCATCCGAAGCAATAGCACCGAAAGTATTATCGTCACCAATAATCATGTGATTGAGACTGCTGCCAACACCGGAACCATCACTGTTGAAGTCAACGATGGCGAGCGTTATCCAGCCACCATCGTTGGACGAGATACCGCTTATGACTTAGCGGTTCTCCGGATTCAAAAAGGCAACCTGCCGGTCCTCGAGTATGGAAACTCCAATACTCTCGTGATCGGCGAACCCGTCATCGCCTTCGGTTCTCCGCTTGGTCTCTCTGGAACCGTGACAAGTGGCATCGTCTCTGCGGTCAATCGTCCTGTGACGACGGGATCCATCGGGTCCGAGTCATATATCAACGCGATTCAAACTGATGCCGCAATCAATCCCGGTAACTCGGGCGGTCCGCTCGTCGATGGTGAAGGCTTGATGGTTGGCGTCAATTCTGCGATTGCGACTCTGGGTACTTCTACCTCCTCCGGTTCGATCGGACTTGGCTTCTCCATTCCAATCTCGCAGGCACGTCGCATCATCAACGAGTTGATCGAGACGGGCAAGTCGACGAGACCACTCCTTGGTGTCTTCTTCGATACGAGTTTCACAGGTACTGGAGCGCGAATCCTTCGATTCGCTGATGGCGAATCTGCCGCTCAGAAAGCTGGAATTCCCGCTGGCTCTGTGATCACTCGCGTCGATAATTTCAAGATCAACGATCTTCTTGATGCGATCATCCGTATCCGCTCTTACGCGCCTGGGGACACAGTCAAAGTGACAGTTCAGTCTTCAAACGGCAGCACTACTGTCTATTCAGTCGTCTTGGGCTCGGCCCCGTCAAACTAACTCCTCTTCCTCACTTTTCGTGAAGAAGGTTCGCCATATCGCAAGGCCGACCACGTAGGCAGGGCCGATGATGAGTACCGGCTTCAACTCATCTGGACCGTTGGGAAACTCCAGCGAGAGAACTGTCATCGCCGTGAGATAGATCGTGGTGACTGATAGCGTCAAAGGGCGCAAAGTTCTTACCTTCACAAGATGTGGGAACTTGATCGTGGTCAACTGCACGATGCAGATGATGACCGAGATGATCAAGGTCCATCGGTGACTTACATCGAGAATCAAGAAGGATGGAATCACAAGATTCCATGATGCAGGGAATCCGTTGAACCAGTGGTCATCTGTCTCCTGATCGCTTCGCGCAAACCAGAGAGCGCTGGTGAAGAGAATGAGACCTGCGATGGTGATCTCCCAGCCTTCAAGCAACATCTTGAGTTGGATCATCAGGACCACAGGAACGACGACACAGGTGACGTAGTCGACAACGAGATCGAGAGTATGGCCATTGATCTGCGGAGCGTGGGTCTTCACATCCCATTTCCGTGC
>JBJTGO010000073.1:0-2624 GCA_046093985.1 Actinomycetota bacterium | reverse complement strand
AGTAAGAAGTGCCTCGATCGCATTCCTGATGTAGCGTCGATCGATCTCACTATGTCCATCCAGTCTGACGATGTACTCGTAGCGAGACCTCTTGATAGCAAGATTGAGTGCGTTAGCGGTCCGCCCCGTGGGGTTCTCCACTAAGACGACACGGGAATCCTGCTTCGAAAGCTCCGCTGCGATCTTCTCGGTGCCATCACGCGAAGGTCCGATTGCAAGGATCACCTCTATATCTCCGGCGTAATCCTGTTGCAGGACCGACTGCACCGCAGCAACGAGATGATCAGCCTCATTCAAGACGGGGATCATCACCGAAACCGATGGAGAACTCTTCATAGCGTGCTCAACTTATCGAATCCAAGATCGAGCTCGACGAAGGCTGAGGCAATAACCTCTCCTCGTGAACTCCCCCGACTGGGTCTATCGAGTCGCAGCGAACCTTGCGCTTCTTGAAGGGCTGATCATCGCTGCCCTCGCGCTCTTCCTTGTCGGCAATTCCTTCTTCAGTGAAGTAGAGGCTCCTAGCGCATGGCTTGCAGAGATCGCCTTTGCATCCCTTGGATCCGCAGGATTGATCGTCGCCAGCATCGGACTTCGAAGGCGGCGCAATTGGGGGCGTGCACCGGTCGTCCTTGCCAATCTCATCGCTGTTCCGGTGGCCTATTACTTGTTCACAAGTGATCGCATCATCCTTGGCATCATCTTGGGGTTGATCGCAATCCCTGCGCTCGTTACGACTTGGTTCGCGATACCTAAGACTTCGAACTAGTTCTTGGCTCTCACTTGTTCTGTGGGAATCCGAGATTGATCCCGCCATGGCTTGGATCTAGCCAACGAGAAGTGACGACTTTCCCACGAGTGAAGAAGTGCACTCCCTCACTTCCGTGAGCATGCGTGTCACCGAAGAGTGATGCCTTCCAACCGCCAAAGGAGTAGTAGGCGGTGGGAACTGGGATTGGAACATTGATTCCAACCATTCCAACTTGTACTTCGTTCTGGAATCTACGCGCTGCTCCTCCATCATTGGTGAAGATCGCTGTCCCATTCCCATATTGGTGAGCATTGATAAGGGCTAGACCTTCGTCATAACTCTTTACACGCACGATGCTAAGTACCGGACCGAAAATCTCTTCCTTGTAGATCGACATCGAGGGTGTCACATTGTCGAAGAGGGTGGGACCTAGCCAGAATCCCTGTGGTCCACCCTTGACTGTTGGATTGCGCCCGTCGACAACGAGTCGTGCACCTTCCTTATCGCCTGCATCGATGTAGGAAGCAACCTTGTCGCGATGGACGCGCGTGACGAGTGGTCCCATATCCGAACCTTCTCGTCCATCTCCGGTCGTAAGCGTCGCCATACGAGCGCTGATCTTCTCGATCAAAGAATCTGCAACTGGTTCGACGGCGACAACAACTGAGATTGCCATGCAACGCTCCCCCGCAGAGCCGAAGCCAGCATTGACTGCTGCATCAGCAGCAAGCTCGAGGTCTGCGTCGGGAAGGACGAGCATGTGGTTCTTCGCACCACCAAGGGCCTGGACGCGCTTGCCGCTCTTCGTCCCATTCTCATAGATGTATTTCGCAATCGGCGTCGAGCCGACGAAGGAAAGTGACTTCACATCGGGATGCTCGATCAATCGATCGACTGCGACCTTGTCACCATGGACGACATTGAAGACACCTTTAGGAAGCCCAGCCTCTTGCCAGAGTGAAGCTACGAAGTTGGTGGCAGAAGGGTCTTTCTCGCTCGGTTTGATCACGACTGCATTCCCACTCGCAATCGCAACCGGAAAGAACCACATCGGAACCATGGCCGGAAAGTTGAAGGGCGAGATGATGGCGACCACGCCAAGTGGTTGTCTGATCGAATAGGAATCGATCCCTGAGGAGACTCCCTCGCTAAAACCACCCTTGAGTAGATGCGGGATACCGCATGCGAACTCGACGACTTCAAGACCACGAGTCACTTCACCGAGAGCATCAGAGAGGACCTTGCCATGTTCAGCGGTGATGATCGCCGCTAACTCCTCTTTTCTGGCGTTGAGGAGTTCACGGAATGCGAAGAGAGTCTGTACCCGTTTTGCAAGCGAAGTAGTGCGCCACTCAGCAAATCCTTTGACACCAGCAGCAACTGCCGCATCGACCACATCAACTGTCGCGAAATCAACGAAGCCACTTACCTCGCCGGTGGCAGGATCGAAGATCTCTCCTTTGCGCGCACTCTTATCAGGAGCGGTGAAAGAGCCATCGATGTAGTGAGTGACCTGCTTCATGACTTCCCTTCGTAGTACTTGTCGATCGCAGTGAAGGCCTGATCCATGATCGCAATTCCCTCGGCAACTTCTTCAGCAGAGACATTGCATGGAGGTACGACGTGGACGCGGTTGAAATTACTAAATGGCATCAATCCATTCTTCTTGCACTCCGAGACGAAGAGTCCCATCGCCTCGCTTGTGCCGCCATATGGCGCCAGCGGCTCTCGATTCGCTCGGTCTTTGACGAGATCAAGTGCCCAGAAGACGCCAACACCTCGAACTTCACCGATCACAGGATGCTTAGCTGCGAGTGCTCGCAAGGCGGGCCCGATCGCTTTCTCACCTATCTCACGTGCGTTCTCGACCACC
>JBJTGO010000072.1:0-2526 GCA_046093985.1 Actinomycetota bacterium | reverse complement strand
AGATCCTGCTTTATCAAGCCCCGATTCTTCTTGGGAGTGACCGCAGATTCACCGCAGGAATAGCGTTATTTGGGATCAATCAGCAGATCCGACTTCGAAGCGAAGAGATCACCGAGTTTGATGGCGATATCAAGCGCCTTCTCTTCCTCGATACTCGGATCAATGAGGAGGTCTCATGTTCACCGGCCTAATCCAAGACCTCGGCTTCGTGAGAGCGCTTGATCTCAAAAGAGAGAGCGCCGTCATTGAAGTGAAGACCATCTTGGCGGAGAAGATTTCCTTAGGAGATTCGGTAGCTGTCGATGGGGTCTGCCTCACTGCTACAGGAGTGAACGCAGATTCCTTCACCGCCGATGTCATGATCCAAACACTCAAGGTCACTTCCTTGGAAAGAATCAAGGAAGGTTCCAAGGTCAATCTCGAATTAGCACGCGCGGTCGATGAGCGACTCGGCGGGCATATCGTCCAAGGCCATGTCGATGGTGTTGGGGTTGTGAAGTCGTTGAATGAAGGTGAGAAGTGGTGGCGACTCGATGTCGAAATCCCGCGCCATCTTCGCCGTTACATTGTCAATCAGGGATCAATCACGATCAATGGTGTCTCACTCACTGTAGGAGAGATCGACGACGATACATCGGCCGCCACTCTCTGGTTAATCCCCGAGACAATCGCGCGAACCAATCTCGGCGGGCTCAATGAAGGTGCACTCGTCAATGTAGAGGTCGACATCCTTGCCAAGTATGTGGAGCGCATCGTGAAGTTTGGAGAGACTAGGTGAGCGAGATTCTTGAGAGCGCCTTAGCAAGGCTGAAGGCCGGTAAGTTCGTCATCGTAACGGACGATGCTTCCCGTGAGAATGAGGGCGACCTCATCGCACTTGGCGTTGGTGCTACTGAAGAGAACTTGGCATTCATAATCCGCTACAGCTCTGGCGTGATCTGTGCTGCGATCACTTCGGAGGCGGCCCGTCGACTCAACCTTCCGCCTATGACCCGTACCAATCAAGACAGTAAAGGAACGGCATTCACTGTCTCGATCGATGTGAAGGAAGGTCTGACGACGGGAATCAGTGCAAGAGAACGCGCCAACACCCTCCACCGCCTCGCCGATCCGAAGGCGAGCGCCAAAGATTTCGTCCGTCCTGGCCACATCTTCCCGCTCACAGTGCGACCCGGTGGATTGCGAGAGCGACGCGGTCATACCGAAGCGGCGATGGAACTCGCAGTTCTGGCCGGACATCCACCGATGGCCTTCATCGCAGAGTTAGTCAATGACGACGGATCGATGATGCGAGACCAAAGCCTTCGTGGTTTCGCAGCGGCGCATCAGATCCCGGTTCTTTCCATCGAAGAGATCGCAAAGGCTTCCATCTTCAGTGAAGAGATCACTTTTCCAGAGTTGACCTGGGCGACGTTGCCAACTCATTACGGCAACTGGCAGATTGCATCATTTCCTGGTTACGACGGAACCGATCATCTACTGATGAAGTATGGCGAACCTTCTTCGAGCGCGACGATTCGCATCCACTCCGAGTGCATCACAGGGGATGCTCTCGGTTCTTTGCGTTGCGATTGTGGTCCACAACTCGCATATGCGATGGAGCGAATCTCTGAGATCGGAAGCGGTTACATCGTCTACCTTCGTGGTCATGAAGGCCGTGGCATCGGGATCGCAGAGAAGATCAAGGCTTATGCGCTTCAAGATCAGGGTATGGATACTGTCGATGCCAATCTTGCCCTCGGTCATCCCGCGGACCTCCGTGACTTTCGTGATGCCGGATCCGTTCTCGCTCACCTTGGCGTCAGCACGGTACGCCTCTTGACCAATAACCCTCGGAAGGCTGATGCGCTTGAACTTGCCGGAATCAGAGTCGAGATCGAAACCACGGATGTAGGAAGTAATCCCTTCAATGAGCGATATATCGCAACCAAGCGAGAGAAGTTCGAACATCTCGCGCCGAAGAGAGAGGGCTGATCCGAGATGCTTGGTGCATCACCAAAGATCGAAATCAAAGGCCTATCAGGCAAAAGAATCGGGATCATCTCCTCACAGTGGCATCCCGAGATCTGTGATGCTCTCGTCGCAGGGGCAATGCGAGCGATCAAAGAGGCAGGGATCACCGAGATAACCCTTCGCAAAGTCGCCGGTTCTTTCGAGATTCCACTTGCTGCGCAACGAGCGCTCGATGATGGATGCGATGCAGTGATCACAGTCGGATTAGTCCTTCGAGGCGAGACACCGCATTTCGATTATGTATGTCAGGGCGTTACTTCAGGGGTTATGGATGTGATGCTCTCTCGCGGAAAACCCATCGGATTTGGCGTCCTCATGTGCGACAACGTCGAGCAAGCCCATGCGCGGAGTGGACTCCCAGGAAGCAAAGAAGATAAGGGATACGACGCTGCAATTGCAGCGCTGGATCTATTGCGGGATTAGAAAAATTCAGATCTTGGATTTGATATCTGGGATCGAAGAGTAGGGATGCTCGGAGTTGATGATCCGAATCGTCTTACTCCGTGAACGCAT